>JAZGBQ010000330.1:0-5408 GCA_036476435.1 Fidelibacterota bacterium | reverse complement strand
CTGTTCGAATTGCAAGAAGCGCAAAGATAGTTGGTGATATTCGAGCGAGTGATATTCATATTGGTGGTTCTGTTCAGGGAAATGTTTTTGTGAAAAATAGAGCCGTACTGGGAGGGGAGTCAAAATTGCACGGCGACCTGGTCTATTTAAGACTGCTGATAGAAGATGGGGCTGAATTTCGTGGTAATTGCGTTTTAATTGATGATCCAGCCATTGTAACGGAAAGCTCCGGTGTAAACACTGAATGAATGCAAACAATAAAAAATTTATTGCTGATTCGTTTCAATATTTTCAAAAAATAATCCGCGAATCCGGTCCAGCAGCAGCAGCATCCTATACCTTAGTTGGTTCCGTTATCCTGTTAGGGGGTATCGGGTACATACTGGACAAATGGTTGAATACTGCACCATATCTGTTACTCGGCGGACTCCTCCTCGGCATGATAGTGGGATTTTATGAGCTGGCTAAAACAGTGTGGGGAAAACCAAAATGAAATGGTTTTTAACATCCCTTATTATTTTTTGTGTGGGTTCTTTCGGAATTCTTTCCGGGATTTTCTTCGAGGAATATAAAATAGAGATTTTTTTAGGGATGATCATGCCGCTTACTGTAGGAATACTCACAGTAATTTCGAGTTATAAGGTATATTTAAAAGATCCGGGAAAATTAACTGGTTGGATGATAAAATCTTTTTTCGGGAAGATGATCATTTATGGTCTTTATTTCGTAATCATATTGGGTTTTTATACTTTTCACGCGCTACCATTTGTGAGTAGTTTTGTTGGCTTTTTTATTGTCCTTCACATGATGGAAGCCCTTTATTTTAACAAACTTTTTAAAGATAAATAATTTAGTGAGTGAGCGAATTGTTGTTAGGAACTGCAAATAGTTCTGGAAAAGGATCGGGAACAGGGTCAGGATCGGAAGGATTTGATGCGGGTGAAGTAATTCTTCGCCATGTTTCGAACAGCAGCATCGATCATCCCATTATCCATTTACCCACAATATTTGGCATCAACTTTTCCGTTACCAAACATGTTTTAATGCTCTGGATTGTTGCCAGTATTGTGTTCATTTCAGTGACCTGGGCAGTGAGGAAATATATTCGAAAAGAAGATCCGGTACCATCCGGTTTTATGAATATGATCGAATCTGTGGTTCAATTCATCCGTGATTCGATTGTACTGCCGAATGTTGGCCGTAAATACCTTAAAACTTGGACTCCATTGATCCTGACATTTTTCTTTTTCATCCTTACAAGTAATGCGATCGGGCTGATCCCGGTGTTTGATGTTTTAGGGGCAATTAACCGGTTTATCTTCGGTGTTTCAGCTTCTGATTCGCAATCCCTGATCAACAATTTATTGCACGGGGGTACAACTGCCACCGGAAATTATAATGTAACTGCCGGGCTTGCGATTATTACGTTTTTTGCAATTATTCTAGCCGGATCAAAAGCTCATGGATTTATACAACATTGGGTTAATCTTGCACCGAAAGGTCTTGCATGGCCGGTATATATCATTCTAATCCCAATCGAATTGATTGGAATGTTTGTTCGACCGTTTGCCTTGACCATGCGGCTTGCGGCAAATATGACCGGCGGTCATATTGCGATTCTGGCGATTTTATCCTTCGTGTTTATTTTCACAGGGATTTTTCATAGTACCCTGGCAGGGGTAGGTGTGGGGGCACTGGTCTCAGTCCCACTGGCAGTTGCTATCTCAGCCCTGGAAATCATTATTATCTTGGTGCAGGCGTACGTCTTCACCATGCTGTCGGCCGTTTTTATTGGGATGGCTATAAATATACATCATTAATTAATGTAATGGAGAATAAGTAAATGGAAAACATACACTATTTTGGAGCCGCTCTCGGACTGGGCTTAATCGTTATTGGTGCAGCTTATGGCATTGGACGTTTCGCAGCCGCGGCAGCGGAAAGTATTGCTCGCCAACCTGAAGCTGCAGATAAGATCACAGGTGCGGTGAATTTACCCTTATTCCTGCTTGAAGGAGTGGCAATTCTTGCCGAAGTGTTCACCCTGTTGATCGTGTTGATGAAATAATTTATTAAATCAAATGCAGAAATTATTCTTGAATGACGATCTAAGAGCTAGATGTAATGAATAATCCATTGGTACAACCAGATCCGGGGTTGTTTATATGGACTATCATAACATTTCTGGTACTGCTTTGGTTGCTGGCAAAATTCGCTTGGAAACCATTGCTAGCTCTACTAGAAAAACGTGAAGAGAACATACGTAACTCCTTGAAGGATGCAGAAAAAGCAAGGGAAGAGTTGGAAGCGTTGAATCAAAAAACCGAGAAATTACTTGCTGAAGCACGCGTGGAAGCTCAAGGCATTGTATCAGCCGGAAGAGCCGCAGCTGAAAAACTGCAGGATGATCTGGCAAGGAAGGCCAAAGAAAAGTCGGAATCTTTAATTGCAGAATCAAAACGTCAAATTCAATCTGAAAAAGATGAGGCTTTGTCTGAGATTAAATTTGAAGTCGTTACCCTGTCACTTGAGATTGCGAGCAAATTGATAGAAAAGAATCTCTCGGATAAGGATAATCGTGAATTAATTGATAGCACACTAAAAAATATTCAAAAGAATCATGAGGCTTGATCGTCGATCCAAAAATTATGCGGATGCATTGCTGAAGGTCTCCAGTGAACTTGATTGTATCTCCGAAGCAGATGCGGGACTCAGGCTGATCATAACTTTATTAATCGAAGACACCAGTTTCAGGGCGTTTTACTATACAAATAAAATTGAGCCTGAAAAGAAATCAGAAATTTTGAATAATATTCTTGGTGATCAATGCCATCCAATCGCAATAGAATTGTTTAGTGAGTTGTCGCGACGTAAGGATAATAAACTCATCTACGAAATTGGAGGATTATTTCATAAGCTGCGCCAGGAGACGCTTCAAGAGTTACCGGTAAAAATATTTTCATCTAAAAAATTGAACGAAGAGGAAACCAGGACCATCATCGAATCTCTTAAAATAAATATAGACGGCAATCTTCAGATAGAAAGTCAGGTGGATTCCAGCTTATTGGGAGGTCTTAAGTTGCGCGTAAGAAATCGAATATATGACGGATCCTTATCAAGAAGAATGATGCTTTTAAAAGAAGAATTATTACAAAACTAATATGATGTGAATAATGAATATTAAAACAGATAAAATTAGAGAATTATTGCAGGAACAGCTAAAAAAGTTTGATGTGAAGCTTGACGTTGCCGATGTTGGTGAGGTTCTTGAAGTCGGCGATGGGGTTGCACGCGTGAGTGGTCTTGAAAAAGTTATGAGTTCAGAACTGGTTGAGTTACCTAATGGTGTTTTTGGTATTGCGTTGAATCTGGAAGAAGATAACGTTGGGGTAGTCCTCTTCGGCGAAAGCAGGTTAATTAAAGAAGGTGATACGGCAAAGCGTACAGAAAGAGTTGTTGAAGTTCCGGTAGGGAAATCGCTGTTAGGGCGGGTCGTAAATCCGTTAGGCCAGGCACTTGACGGTAAACCGAGGATCGAGTCTGAATTCCATTTACCAATTGAACGAAAAGCTTTGGGCGTCATGGCTCGTCAGCCGGTGAAAGAACCGCTTCAAACAGGTATAAAATCAATTGATAGCATGATACCTATCGGGCGCGGTCAGAGAGAATTGATTATCGGTGACCGTCAGACAGGTAAAACAGCTATTGCGATTGATACGATCATCAATCAACAATATACCCACAAAACAGACCATCCGGTTTACTGTATCTATGTTGCCATCGGTCAAAAAGCATCGACGGTAGCCCGGGTAGTAGCAGAATTGGAAGCTGTCGGAGCCATGGCATATACTACAGTTGTTGCTGCAAATGCATCTGATCCGGCACCGTTGCAGTATATAGCCCCGTATTCTGGTTGTGCAATGGGAGAATATTTTCGTGATAACGGGCAACATGCACTCGTTATATATGATGATCTTTCAAAACAGGCAATTGCTTATAGGCAAATGTCATTAGTACTCAGGCGTCCCCCGGGAAGAGAAGCGTATCCGGGAGACGTATTTTATCTCCACAGCCGTCTTCTTGAGCGAGCATCTAAACTGCATGATGACCTTGGTGGGGGATCTCTGACGGCATTACCTATTATCGAAACTCAGGAAGGTGATGTAGCAGCTTATATCCCAACGAATGTTATCTCAATTACGGATGGTCAAATATATCTTGAAACCAATTTGTTCAATTCTGGACAGCGACCTGCTGTTGATGTCGGGTTATCTGTTTCCAGGGTTGGTGGAAATGCCCAGATCAAAGCCATGAAAAATATTGCGGGAATGCTTCGATTAGATTTGGCGCAGTTTCGTGAATTAGAGGCGTTTTCCAAATTTGGCTCTGACCTCGATAAAACCACAAGGGCGCAGTTGACCCGCGGACAGCGTATGATGGAGATCATTAAACAAAAACAATACGTCCCCATGTCCGTTGAACATCAGGTGGCAGTCATATACGCCGGTAACAGCGGCGAACTTGATGATATTCCCATAAAAAGGGTTAGCGAGTTTGAAGAAAATTTATTAGCTCACCTAGAAGGCACAAAACAAGCATTACTTGATAAAATACGTAACACGGGAGTTTTAAGTGATGAGATGAAGACTGAGCTCTCAGGTATAATTAAGAAATTTAAAAAGGGATTCTTAGCCTGATTAGTCAATGGCGAATTTAAAAGACATTCGTGATCGGATTAATTCCGTCAAAAGTATCCAGCAAGTGACAAAAGCCATGAAAATGGTGGCTGCCGTTAAAATGCGCCGCGCTCTGGAACGTATGGAGCAGGCTCGGCCTTATGCCGATCGTTTACAGGATGTAATTATATCGTTGCTGCCTGATGTTGATCGCACGCTGCTTTCACTTCTCGATGTTAGGGAAGTGAAACGGACAGCATTTGTGATCATTTCATCCGATCGGGGGTTGGCCGGATCCTTTAATTCCAATATCATCAAAACAGCTGAATCTGAGATGCAATCCTATGAATATGACCAGCTGGATCTTTTTTGTATTGGTAAAAAAGGTTGTGATTACTTTCGACGAAGGGATTACAACATTGTTGAGGAACACGCTGATTTTTGGAACGACTTGGATTTTGAACATTCTATTAAAATTGGTAACGGTGTCATAAGCCATTTCACCAGTGGATTTGTTGATCGTATTCAGGTTATTTATAACAATTTTAAAAATATGGCTGTTCAGGAAATTCGTTCTCGAACTCTGCTGCCAATTGAATTCGATGAGGGTAGTGCCAAACCTGTTGACCGTATTTATGAACCGTCCAAAGAAGAATTGGTCCGCTCACTCATCCCGCTCCATTTGAACGTTTTTATCTGGAGGGTTTTACTTGAATCTTACGCCAGCGAACA
>JAZGBQ010000033.1:0-7662 GCA_036476435.1 Fidelibacterota bacterium | reverse complement strand
CAGGAACTTTCGTTACTGGCCTACTTTACACACGGCACACGGAAACCTTCCGTTGGCAGAGATACATTGATCCTGCGCGCCTCACAAAATATTTCAACAATGATCGAATTCAAACAGGAAGCTCCTTTTCTTAAGCTAATTGTTACAACTGATGAATCACTTTTTTCAAAAACATTGGCGGAATCTGTATTGACCGAGCTTGATAATTTACAACGACATTTTATGAGCCAGAAAATTGTTGAGAAGCGTGAATATATCGAGCGGCAGGTAGAAATAGCTGAAACAGAACTTGAGCTCCTCGAAGAAAATTTAAAATTATTCCGGGAAAACAACCGGAAATTCGAAGGAAGTCCAGCGCTGATATTATCCCACGAGCGCATGATGCGTGAGGTTGACATACAGAAAGGAATATTTCTTACACTTAAACAGCAACTTGAGTTGACGAAAATTGAGGAAGTCCAGAAAAGTACCCTGGTGCAGGTGCTTGATTATCCGAATCTCCCTTTGCGAGTAAGTAATCCTAAAAAGACATCAACATATTTCCTAGCCGGGGTTGCAGGATTATTCCTGGGATTCTTTTTTGCCTTCTTATTAGAGTATTTCGAAACTCGGAATAAAGAAGAAGCCAGTAAGCTCAGAGACGCCAAATATTATGCACTTTCTGAGATAAAACATTTTCTGACACTGCGCTGGTTAACAAGAAAATAATTTCATTCCATAAACTTTAAATTATGAAGAAAGCACTTTTAACCGGAATTACCGGTCAGGATGGTTCTTACCTCGCTGAATTGCTTTTAGATAAGGATTATGAGGTTCACGGGATGATCAGGCGCAGCAGTTCCTTTAACACCGGCAGAATTGACCATCTTTACAATGACCCGACAATACTGAATTCAAGGCTATTCCTGCATTATGGCGATCTCACGGATTCCAGTAACCTGAATAGACTGTTGGAAAAAATACAGCCCGACGAAATATATAATTTGGGTGCTCAAAGCCATGTCAAAGTTTCATTTGAAGTTCCGGAGTACACAGCGGAAGTAGATGCAATTGGAACACTCCGATTTCTGGATGCCATCAAGGAGGTTAATTTAAAAACTCGCTTTTATCAGGCATCTACAAGCGAACTATTTGGAAACGTTCAGGAAGTACCTCAATCTGAATCGACGTCGTTTTACCCACGTTCTCCTTATGGAGTCGCAAAACTTTATGGCTATTGGATCATCGTAAACTATCGGGAAGCATATAATTTGTTTGCCTGTAACGGGATTCTGTTTAACCATGAATCACCCAGACGAGGCGGAACATTTGTCACACGTAAGATCACCCAGGCTGCTGCACGGATAAAATATGGCATGCAAAAGGATTTGACTCTTGGGAATCTTGAAGCGAAACGTGATTGGGGTTTCGCTCCTGAGTATGTCGACGGTATGTGGCGAATGTTGCAATTAAATAAACCTGAGGATTTAGTACTGGCTACAGGTGAGGCCCATACAATCAAAGAGTTTGTCGATCTGGCATTCAAAGAATTAGATATGGAATTAGAATGGACCGGGCAGGGACTTGAAGAAACCGGTACTGACCGCCAATCCGGGAAAACTCTGGTACGCATTGATCCAAAATATTTTCGACCAACTGAAGTCGAAATGCTAATCGGTGACCCATCAAAAGCAAAAGAGATACTGGGCTGGGAACCTAAGGTCAAATTCAAGGATTTGGTTAGAATTATGGTCGAATCTGATTGGACCAAGGTGCAAAAGAGAGGGTTTTAACTTATTGTTCGATATGAATTAGTTCATATAGCCCTGACCCTGTATACTCCTGGTCCTCAAATTGTGAGCTATATATAGAAACCCAGTCATAAAGTTTACTAGATGAACACTGAATCCAAAATATATCTTGCCGGACACCAGGGGATGGTGGGCTCGGCTATCAACCGCGAGTTAACTAAACAGGGTTACAGGAACATTATTACCCGTAGCAGAAAGGAATTGGATCTAACGCGTCAGGCAGATGTTGAAACCCTGTTCCGCGAAGTAAGGCCGGAAATTGTCATTATTGCAGCTGCCAAGGTTGGCGGGATTTTTGCAAATAATACCTTCCGGGCTGAATTTATTTACGATAATATTGCAATCGAGACCAACATTATCCACGCTGCCCATAATTTTGAATCTGAGAAACTGCTTTTCCTTGGTTCTTCATGCATCTATCCCAGAGAGTCCAAGCAGCCGATGAAAGAGGAATACTTACTGACGGGGGAGCTGGAACCGACAAACGAACCTTACGCTGTTTCGAAGATTGTCGGTATTAAACTTTGTGAGAATTATTATCGCCAGTATAATCGAAATTTCATATCTGTCATGCCAACAAATCTTTATGGTCCAAATGATAATTTCGATCTCAAAACTTCCCATGTAATTCCCGCTATGATCCACAGGATTCATGACGCCAAAGTACGGAACAGTCCATCCGTTACCGTTTGGGGCACAGGGAAACCCCGTCGGGAATTTATGTATGTGGAGGATATGGCAGAGGCCTGTGTCTTCATCTTAAAATCTGTTGATGCAAGCAGCCTCTATTCCCGCGATATTACGCATCTAAATGTTGGAACGGGGAATGATATTACAATAGCAAACCTGGCCATATTAATTAAGGAAGTTGTCGATTATAAAGGAAAAATAAAATTTGATGCAAGAAAACCTGATGGAATTATTAGAAAATTGCTGGACGTGAGGCGTTTAAATGAACTTGGCTGGGCTTATAAAACAAATTTGAGGGACGGTTGTATTACGACATACGACTGGTTTCTAAAAAATTTCAGTAAATGAAAATGTCAAAGAATTCGACAACTGAAATCAATCAACCCCTTATCATCGAACCACAAAAAGGCTGGCAAGTAATCAACTGGTCTGAGTTGATCAAATATAAGGATCTTATATATTTCCTTATCATGCGTGATGTCAAGGCAATTTACAAACAAACTGTACTCGGATTTTCATGGGCGATACTACGTCCAGTATTTCATATGATAGTCTTTTCAGTCGTCTTTGGAAAACTTGCCAAAATACCAAGCGATGGATTACCTTATCCTATATTTTCGTATGCAGCGATTGTTCCATGGACCTATTTTGCAACGTCAATGACTCGCTCCACATCGAGTTTGATCGGTGGTGCAGGTATGTTCACAAAAGTATATTTCCCGCGGTTGATCATACCGTTTACACCGATTGTGGCCGGGCTTGTCGACTTCATTATAGCTTTTTCACTCATATTTGCTCTTATGGCATGGTATGGTATTACACCCACAGTCAACATTTTATTCATCCCTTTTCTGGTAATTCTCATGATCTTAACAGCTTCGGGAATGGGTATGTGGTTATCTGCCTTAGCAATTCAATACCGAGATGTTCCATATGGGGTACAATTTCTCTCTCAGATCATGATGTACGCTGCTCCGGTTGCCTGGCCGGTTTCCCTTATCCCCGAATCATACAGATTTTTCTATGGATTTTATCCTATGGCTGGGGTCATCGAAGGATTTAGAGCGGCTTTGCTGGGGCATAATCCCATGCCCTGGGACTTGATCGCTACAGGATCGATTACTGCCATACTAATATTCATATTTGGTGCTTTCTTTTTCCGTCGAAAAGAACGCATTTTCGCAGATGTCGTTTAATAAAATAATGATTCATATTTGAGATATTATTAATGGGCAGGACAGTAATTAAAGTAAGAAACCTGGGGAAGCGTTACCGAATCGGTTTGAAAGAGGAGCTACATGACAGTCTGATTGGTGGAATAGCTTCATGGGCGGTGTCACCGTTCGTCAATTTCAGAAAGCTTCAGAGACTGAGTAAATTCAAAAGTCAGGATGAAAGTGATGATATTATCTGGGCGGTGCGTGATATTTCCTTTGATCTTGGCGAGGGTGAAATTCTTGGGATCATTGGTCATAATGGTGCCGGAAAATCGACATTACTAAAGATCCTGTCACGAATTGTAGAACCAACCACAGGGAAAGCGATTGTATATGGACGTGTTTCCAGCTTGCTTGAAGTTGGCACCGGATTTCACCGAGAATTGACCGGACGCGAGAATATTTATTTGAACGGTACGATCCTTGGTATGTCCAAACTGGAAATATCCACTAAGCTTGACGAAATAATTGCCTTCTCTGAAATCGAAAAATTCATTGACACACCGGTAAAACGGTATTCATCCGGGATGTATGTCCGACTGGCATTTGCTGTTGCTGCCCATCTGGAACCGGAGATTCTCATCGTTGATGAGGTGCTCGCCGTTGGTGATGTTCAATTCCGTCGCAAATGTCTCGGGAAAATGTCAGATGTTGCAAAGACAGGCCGTACAATTATTTTTGTTAGTCACAATATGGGGGCTATTCACAAATTGTGCACACGGGCAATTTTAATCAAAAATGGGATGATTGAGGAGGATGGAAAGGTCGCAGAGGTCATTTCAAAATATGTTAATCCTAATCTATCTGAAATGCAATCTTCAATGATGCTACCCGGTGCAGAAGAAAATTCTCCTGGCCGCGGTTTACAACTGACTTTCCTAGGCGCTGATAATATTGAAAATAATCATTTCAATATGGGAGAGATCTGGAAAATTCAGTTTGAATTTGAGATTTTTCGAAAGACTCCTCATGTATCAGCGGCAGTAGGTCCTCGAAATTTTGATGTTTCCATCAAGACCTTCAGGACAAAACCAGTAGATTTGGAGGCCGGTATCTATCGAGCTGAGTTTGAGTTTAACATTCCGGTAAAATCAACAGAGTTGCAATTCTCCGTAGGATTGACAACCAACGAAACCACCTTTTACTATTTTCACAACGCTGGGCATGTCAGCATTTCAGAAATCTATGAGGGCAAACATCCTGTAAGAACCAAAGATGCTGGTCTATTGATCGACGATGAGTTTGAAGAGATTGTCCATATCCAATAGACTAAATCACTTTAGATAAATAAATGTTGTGGAAAAATCTCATCTGTCCTTACTCAAAGGTTTTTGTCTATATACAAAAAACGGGTGGATCTTACCACAATCAAAAAAGGCAGAGCGCCTAGTAATCGAGCCTATCGAACCCTGGTTGAAAAATATAATCAAGTATGAGCTTAGAGAAAATATTCTTTCTTTAGGGAAGTTCAATATTTAATACTGAAACTTTTTTTCTAATTATTTTCATGATGAGCACGGTCGACATAATCATACCAACATTTAAACGTGAACAATTATTAAAACGCACACTAAACCATGTCAAAAAACAAACTTTTAAGGATTGGCATTGTTGGATCGCTGAAGACGGTGACACTCCCGATTGCCGGAATACGGTAGAGCCGTACCTTTCTGATTCACGCTTCACTTTTCTCCCGGGAAGACATACAGGATCACCTGGTACACCACGCAATAGGGCTTTGATCTCCGGGGAATCACCATTTGTAGCCTTTTTGGATGATGATGATATCTGGCTGCCAGAAAAACTTTCAAAGCAAATCCAATTTCTTGATGCTCATCCGGAATGTGTTATTCTTGGGAGTCAATGTTATCGTCTCCAAGACGATAATGCTGACTTGAATTCATTACCCCTTTATTACAAAGAATTTAAACTTGAACAAATAGATTATTTCAGGCTAGTTCAACATAATCCACTGATGAATTCTACCGTGGTAATACGCAGGCAAGCGTTATTACGATCCGGTCTGCAGAATGACAAAATAGATCCCCCAAACGCCCTTGATTATGATCTTTGGCTGCGTATTGGTGTGCTGGGCGAAATTTGGCGATTACCTGAGCCTCTCATTATATACCGCGACATACCCGAAGAGAGTATCCGATCTGTTCATGATCGAAAATCATTTTGCACCATCCTTATCAACGTTTTTGAATCCGCCCTGACCGGAGACGGAAACATTCCCAGTCCGCTTCAAGACAAAAAATATGATTCGTACGCACTGGCTATAAAAAATCGAATAGTTGAACTGATCCGGGAAAAAAAATCTCTGTCAACTTGGAACATTATGAAAAAAACCATTACACAAAAGATCCAAAGACTTACCGCTCGAACATAGAAGGAAACGGATTTAGAATGTTCTTAATTCCCAGCATGGATCAGATGATAGATTACACTATTAATGCTGATCAAAAAATTAACTGAAATCTGATTTGTCGTTACTAACCTTATTTTTACCAAGTGATAAGATCATAAAGATATGAAAGTTTTATTTTGTTGTGAATTTTATTACCCCCATGTGGGCGGTGTGCAAAAGGTAATACAGGAAATTGGAGAGCGGTTGGTTGTAAAAGGTCATGAGGTAACAGTCGCCACGTCTTTCTCCAGTAGAAGGAAATCACAGATACATAACGGGGTTAATATATTCAGTTTCGATGTCTCTGGAAATTATACTCGGGGAATAAAAGGTGAGATTAGTAAATATCAGCAGTTCCTGACAACTAAAACCTACGACGTTGTGCTAGTTAAAGCAGCTCAGCAATGGACTTTTGACGCTATGTGGGATGTTCTACCACTAATAAAAGCTAGAAAAATACACATTCCTTGTGGATATCCCGGTCTTCTTGGTGAGGAGTATAATGAATATTATCAGCAGATGCCTGATATCCTAAAACAATTTGACCACTTGATTTATTATGCATCAGAGTACCAGGATATCGCTTTTGCCCATGAACATGGCATCCGCAACACCACAGTAATACCAAATGGCGCGAGCAAATCAGAATTTTCCGTTAAACGGGATCCTGGATTTCGATCTCAGCTGGGAATAAGTGAGAAGGATTTTGTTCTGTTAACCGTGGGAAGCATTACAGGTGCAAAAGGACATAAAGAAGTCCTTCAAGCGTACGAACAGTTAGAGACCGATGCAGCATCAACATTAATTTTGAATGGTAATCAACCACCAAAGAATTCTTATCCTGGATTCTGGAAAAAGTTGAGCAATCAATCAAAAATATCAGTTCGATCTGCATTGAAGTGGCTGGTGATTGAGACGCTTCGATCATTAAAAATTATCCCCAGACCGACTTCCTGGGAAAATATTGTTGAAACTGTAAATACAAAACACTCGGACAAATCTGTTATTGTAACTGATTTTCCAAGAAATAAAGTTGTCCAGTGTTTTCTCCATTCGGATCTGTTTGTATTTGCTTCACATACCGAATATTCTCCCTTGGTATTATTTGAAGCTGCAGCTGCAGGGCTCCCTTTCCTATCTGTTCCGGTAGGCAATGCCGAAGAAATCGTTCGCTGGACCGAAGGTGGTAAAATTTGTCGTACAAAAAAAGATAAAAATGGGTTCGTAATTGTGAATCCTACTATATTATCACAAGAAATTTCAAAATTAATTTCTGACCCGGCAAGGCTTCAAGAAATGAAATTAAAAGGTAAGAAAAACTGGGAAGAAAACTATTATTGGGATAAAATCGTTCTTCAGTATGAGGAAGTCCTATTCAATCAATCAACAAATAAATAAAAAATAGAGTTATTGTAAATGATCCCCTTAATGAAAAATGCCTTTCTCAATGAAAATGAGACTAAGCAAGCTCTTGCAAAATTTATTCAGGAAGCACCCCGGTTGAGCATGAGTGAAAAATGTGCTGACTTTGAAAGAGAATTTGCCAAGTTTCAAA
>JAZGBQ010000329.1:0-3190 GCA_036476435.1 Fidelibacterota bacterium | reverse complement strand
ATTGAAAACGGTTAATGAAGGCGGTGTTATTGTTCGCTTGAAAGATAGCTTAAGACTACTCCTGGAATAAAATTCATTATGTCTTCCATTGTATATCTTAATGGTCAATATTTGCCGATCGAAGAAGCCAAAATTTCTGTATTGGATAGGGGGTTTACCTTTGGTGATGGTATTTATGAGGTAATTCCTGTGTATAACGGTCATATCTTCAGATTAAAGGAACATATTGAAAGGCTGAATAATAGTCTTGATGAGGTATTTATAGACAAGCCCCATGAGATGGATCAGTGGGAGAAAATACTGCGCGAATTAATTGAAAAGAATTCAGAGAAGTATCCATCTGAAGATCAGTCACTATATATACAAGTCACAAGAGGCATTTCAGAAAGGGATCTCGCAATTGACATTGCAACTGAACAAACAGTATTCGCCATGATAAGGCCGTTACTCAAGAAGGATCGTTCTGCAGGAATATCAGCCGTTATAGAAGAAGATATAAGATGGAAATATTGTCATATCAAGGCCATCACTTTACTCCCCAGTGTTATGTTGAGACACAAAGCAAAACAATCAGGTGCAACTGAAGCACTATTGATCCGGGAGGGCTATGTAACAGAAGGCGCGGCAAGTAACGTGTTTATTGTCAAAAACGGTATTGTTAAAACCCCAATAAAAGATGGTAGCCTGCTTCCTGGGATCACCAGAGATCTGGTTGTTGAATTATTATCCGAATCAGGTATTCCCTGCGAAGAAGTGGTCATCAAAGAGACGGAGTTAATACAGGCAGATGAAATATGGATTACCAGTTCAACCTGGGAAATTGTGCCTGTGATAGAGTTAGATGGTAAACCCGTTGGGACGGGCAGGCCTGGTGAGGTATGGCAACAAGCATTCAGGATTTACCAGGAGTATAAAACCAGGATGTCGACTACAGTATGAAAATGATGTCTGATGAATCTCTCCCCAAAGGGGATAGCAATACCGGAAAAATTAATGAAATAGTTTCGTAATGGATATATACAAAGAATTTACTATCGAGGCAGCACATCTATTGCCTCATGTTCCAGAAGGTCATAAATGTAAAAGATTGCATGGACATTCTTTCAGGATAGAAATCCATGTGGGGGGTGATATCGATCCGGAGTTGGGTTGGGTAATGGATTTTGCACAGTTAAAGGACAGTTTCGAACCTGTATTCGAGCAATTGGATCATCGCTATCTAAATGATATTGAAGGTCTGGAAAATCCCACCAGTGAAAATCTGGCACGCTGGGTATGGCAAAAGCTATTACCCGGTTTGCCACAGCTAAAGAAAATTATTGTTAAGGAAACCTGCACTTCAGGATGTGTATATCGGGGTGAATAGTAGTTATGATGAATGCCTAGCTTTTGATGCCTATCCCTCTGTTCAATAAATATAAACACAAACTGAATAGTAGGGTAGTAAATATAATAATGATAATAAATGCAGTTTGAATATTAATATCTGATACACCAAGCATGCCGTAGCGAAATGCATTGACCATATAGAGTATTGGATTGGACTTCGAAACCATTTGCCAGAACTCAGGTAATAGATTTATTGAATAAAAAACACCGCCCAGGTAAATAAGTGGGGTGAGTACGAAAGTAGGGATAATAGTAATATCGTCAAATTTTTTGGCAAAGATTCCATTAATTAAACCTGCCAGAGAAAAAAGTATCGAAGTGAGTAATACGACGATAATTACTATTACTGGATGTTCAATGTGTAGCTCGGTAAAAAAAAGCGCAACCAGGGTCACAACAAATCCCACCATCATGCCTCGAGCGACCCCACCTGTGATATAGCCGCAGAGTATGACAATATTGGGGATCGGTGCAACCAACATTTCTTCGATATGCCGTTGAAACTTTGCCCCAAAGAAAGACGAAACAACATTGGCATAAGCACTATTGATGATAGACATCATGATAATCCCGGGTGCGATATATTGAATATAACTAAACCCATCCATAGGTCCAATACGAGGGCCTATCAGGTTACCAAATATAACGAAATAAAGTGTCATGCTGACAGCAGGTGGCAAAATAGTCTGGATCCAGATACGGGAAAATCGACTTACCTCTTTGATTACAATGGTAGAAAATGCAGTGAAATATAAATTAGTTTTCATGTTTGCATTTTGGAATTGTTGCTTTCTAAAAGGCTAATAAATAATTCCTCAAGTCGGTTAGATTTGTTACGCATGCTGATTATTTCAATGTTTTGATCAGAAAGTTGTTTGAATAAATTATTAAGTCCCTGCTGCTTGGATATATCGGCCTGTAATGTTGATAAATCGATCATACGGCAGTCAAAGCCATCAATTTCAGGAGCTTTTGATTGGGGTTCTTTTAAATCAAAAATAAATGTCTCTATATCCAGTTTTGACAGGAGTGTTTTTATTGTCGTATTTTCAATGATGTTTCCCTTATCAATAATGGCCACATTTTTACAAAGTTTTTCCGCTTCTTCCAGATAATGTGTTGTCAAGACGATGGTTGTTCCCTGATTATTGATATCAATCAGAAAGTCCCACATTGACCGTCGTAACTCGACATCAACCCCTGCAGTAGGCTCATCGAGTATCAGTAATCTTGGTTCATGGATCAGGGCGCGTGCAATCATTAATCTGCGTTTAAGCCCGCCTGATAAGGTACGGGAAGGATGATTACGTTTTTCCCATAGTCCCATATTGCGCAGATATTTTTCAGCGCGTTCATAAGCGGTTTTTCTATTTATGCCGTAATATCCGCCTTGGTTGAGTAAAATCTCAAGCGGGTTTTCAAACTGTGAGAAATTGATTTCCTGGGGAGCAACACCAATTAATGATTTTGCTTCAACAGAATGGGAATCAATATCAAGACCAAAAATATTTACCTTACCTGCAGTTTTATTCACCAGTGATGTGATGATGCCAATGGTCGTGGATTTTCCTGCACCATTCGGTCCGAGCAGGGCGAAGAAATCCCCCTCATCAACTTCAAGGTCAATGCCTTTTAAAGCCTGAAGACCACTTCGGTAGGTCTTCTTCAGATTTGTAATTTGTAATGCCTTCACAAAAATATTGTAACAGCTATCATGTTAAAACGAATGAATTGAGGTATTGAAGTTCGGCAAATAGTAATGCCTGGGTGATGGCTTGCTGATGCCCTATAGTGAATCAAA
>JAZGBQ010000328.1:0-3770 GCA_036476435.1 Fidelibacterota bacterium | reverse complement strand
GGCGGGCCGTACATCCGGATTGCAATTGCATCACCGTAGCGTGATAACGTGCGGGCAACATCTGAGACACGTTCAGTCGAGTAAGCTTTTTCTTCCCCTTCAATAGCGGGAGTATAGATTTTATCGGAAGACAGGAAGTGAGCATGGCCACCCATCTGGGTCATGCCGGACTCGAATGAATTCCTGGTTCGCAGGGACTGGTTATAAAAAATCATGTATAATGATTTTGCCGGTAACATGTGTGTGTGCAGTTCACCCAGTGTAAAGCGGCGTTTTAGATCGGTTGCTACATCAAGAATATATTCAAATTCTTCTTTTGTATAATCGAGAAGGGTTAGAAAATCCTTATTTCTAAAGTTTGTTTTCATCGTTTATTCCTTTGTATTTGTAATGTTAATCATAAGTTTTATCCGACATTTTTTTCCATAGAATTGGTGCGGTTTTTTGGCCTTCGTGCAGGATTGCATCTTCGTCAACGTCAACAAAATTATTGTTGCGAATTCGAAATTGTCCAGATGTCATGACATCCGTGGGTACACCCAGCCCAAATTGAATATGACTGAGGTAATTACCAGATGAAATTTCAGTTTTTGGTTGATAATCATAGATGGCAAGGTCGGCGCGATACCCAGGTTTTAATATTCCAATTTTTTGATGAAATAATTTTTCGATATAGTCCGGATTATTTTTGAATAAAAACTCAAGGTAGTTTATAGGTGATTCAGCACTGGCATTACGGATGAGCGTTCCCTCGTTCACTTCCCTGAGCATGCTTGCCTGTCTTCCGTCTGTTCCTAATCCCGGATTTAGTGTTTGTATAGTAGAAGACGGTAAAATACCAACTGCATTATTGGCATTTGAAGAAGGATTATGAATTAGTACGGCATTGAATTCTGAAAGTGTTACCAGGTCTTCAGGAATCAGGTGAAGTCCATGAATGATGAGACTACGATCATTTATAATGTCAAAGGAAGCTAAACGTTGTATTACTGATCTATATCCCTTTTGCCTGGCATCATCTTCGTCCCATTTATCTTCGGACACATGAATGTGAACGCCGCGTTTCAGATTTTCCTGTTGTCTGTCACGGATTATAGCAAGTGATTCATCTGATATTGTAAAACTGGCGTGCATTCCAAAGAGCGGCCAAATATTTGGATTTGATTGGTATTTTTCAATTGTTGTAAGATTTTCATTCAAACCGCGTTCAAATCGTTCCTTCCCATTCCGATCAGTGGTCTCAAATGCCAGCCCAATATTCACACCCAGCATGGTAGCGGTATCAGCCAGTAAATTCAGAGCCCCCTCAATGAAATTCTGACTTGAGTGGTGATCAATCACAGTTGTAACGCCGTTTCTGAGGCATTCTATCAGTCCGATCTGGTACGATAATTCAGATAAATTTTTGTCAAGGGCATAATCCAGTCTCCACCAGACTCGTTTCAGGATTTCTCTGAAATTTGTTGGTGCTACTGCCGGTGCTGGCATTCCAAGGGCCAGGGAAGAGTAAAGGTGGGTGTGAAAGTTTATCATCCCGGGTAAAATTGTTTTACCAGAGAAATTCAGCTCAGTGCATCCTTTTTTCTTAATCGTTTCATTATCCGGAGATCCGGTCCCAATTTCATCAATGGTGTTATTTTCAATTAGTAGATACCCGTCCGGGATGTACTGAGGATCATTGAAAGGATTAATAATTGAAACATTGGTCAGTAAAATTGCAGACATCACTGTTCCCTGGTTTTTCTTTCGTCGATCACATCGAGAACATGTTCCGGAACCAGAGGAATTGATGTGAATTGATGCCCTACTGCATCACACACGGCATTTACAACCGCTGCTGCTGTTGGAATTATAGATGGTTCACCAACTCCTTTTGCTCCCCAGGGACCTTCTTTTTCCGGTTCTTCGATTATTATTGTATGGATGTCAGGTGAGTCAACGGTTGTCGGCAGTAAATAAGTTGAGAGATTGGTCGTTTTGATTTCAGCTGCTTTTAATATAAAGTTCTCTGATAAAGCCCATCCAGCTCCTTGAACGACTCCGCCTTCTATCTGTCCTTCAATCCCAGCCGGATTTATAGCCCGTCCGACATCGTGCGCGGCCCATACATGTTCAACCTTTACGATTCCCGTCAAGGTATCTACGGATACTGCAGCTACCTGAGTTCCGTAAGAATAGGTAAAGTATGCTTCCCCTAAACCCATCTCGGGATCATAATCCAGGGATGGTACGTGCCACCATCCTGATGATTCCGTTTTTGATTTATGGGCGTAAAGATATTCCGCAAGTTGTGTAAAAGGTACCGAATCACCCGATTCTTTGTTTGTTGCCTTATCATTAACAAACTCTATATTTTTTTGATCGCAGCCTAAAAGATCAGCTGCTGCTGATTTAAGATCCGGGATTAATTTTTTGACAGCGTCACGAATAGCGTTCCCAGTCATAATTACGTTTCGGCTAGCAACTGATGGACCGCTGTCGGGTACCTTTGAACTGTCTGTTGGCAAAACGGTAATACGATCCGGATGTATACCCAACGCTTCTGCTGTCATTTGGGTAATAACGGTGATGGCACCTTGTCCCATATCGACGAGTCCATAACTTACGTTAATATTTCCATCTCGTTGGATTTGTACAAGTGCGCCTGACCCATCCATATGCCAGCCGGCGGCACCTAGGCAATTACCATAATGACAGGCTGCTATCCCGATTCCCTTCAAGTAGCGGTCATCTAACTTCTGCTTCCGCCTTGTGTCATTCCAGCCTGCCGCGGCAGCGGCTTGAGTCACGGTTTTTTCGGCTCCTACACTCTGTTCTAAGAGATGGCCAGTCTGTGTTTCAAAACCGGGCTTCAGGATGTTTCTTAACCGGAATTCAACGGGATCCATCCCAATCTTTTCTGCAACAATGTCCATCATGCGCTCATGACCAAAGGTTGCCTGTGGCGAGCCAAAACCTCTGAAAGCGCCGGTCGGGGGAAGGTTTGTGTAGTAAGAATTGGATTTCACTTTGATGTTTGGGGTGATATAAGGCCCCATTGCCTGCATCGCCGAACGATATGAAACTACAGATGACAATGTAGCATAAGCACCGGCATTTTCTTCGAGCAAGATTTCAGCAGCACACAATTTTCTAGATGAGTTTACCCCAACTTTATATTTCATTTTGAAGGGATGTCGCTTGCTTGTAACGACAATGTCGTCTACTCGCTGGTAAACGGTTTTTATGGGAATGTTCAGTTTACTTGCAGCCAATGCTGCTCGGGCACATACTTCTGATGGAATATCTTCCTTACCCCCAAATGCACCACCGGTAGGGGTCTGTATTACGCGAACTTTATTATATGGTAATCCTAACATTCTTGATATGGCTTTTTGTATGTAATATGGGCATTGCAAAGATCCGTAAATAGTAATTTCCCCATTTCCCGGGATGGCAATACACCCCTGTGGTTCAAGATAATAATGCTCTTGAAAAGGAGTAGTAAACTCGGCTTCTACAATAGTACTGGCTGATTGAAATCCTTGCTCGATGTTGCCTTTTAGTACTTGATGACTGCAGGCAATATTAGATTCATGAATAAAATTTTCCCTGGCAGTCTTACTGTCGTCTATGGAAAGATACGGAGTTTGTTCGCTATAGGTGATACGAACTTGTTTTGAAAGATTGTAGGCACTGTATTCCGTCTCAGCCACAACAATTCCGATGCAGTCACCAATATATCGAACGATTGGGTCGGCAAGAAGCGGCTGATCATCGATAATCACCCC
>JAZGBQ010000327.1:0-8042 GCA_036476435.1 Fidelibacterota bacterium | reverse complement strand
AATGGAAGCATATATCAAAAGATATTCCAATAACGTTGACGTCCGTATCCAAAGGATTTTTTGGGAATTGGATAGCGGGAGCTGCCTTTATCTGGGGTACTACATTTGGAATCGGATCTTACATTTTCGGACACCATCAAAATGCATTATTATTATTTATTGTCGCTTCGCTGGGTGCATTGTGGATCTGGTTTAAAAACTTTAAGAAATGAGAAATTCTAACTAATTATCTGACTTTCTATGGGTAAAAAAGTATTTATAACTGGAGCGAGTTCCGGAATTGGTGAATACGTTGCCTATGCATTTGCAAAACGAAAAGCCAACCTAGGATTAGTTGCAAGGCGAGCAATTCACTTGAACATGGTGGCTGAAAAATGTCGAAAGTTAGGAGGCATGGCAACTGTATACGCACTCGATGTATCTAATGCGGATATGTGTAAAAAAGCCACTCAGGACTTCCTGCAGGAATACGGTGGAATAGATATTGTTTTTGCAAATGCTGGTATCAGCGGGATTGATGGTCTCGGGTCTGGGGAGTCAGCAACGATTAACCGAATACTTAAAACCAACATATTGGGTGTAACGAACACTACGATTCCATTCCTTCCAACTATGCGTGATCAAGGTTCGGGGCATGTTGTGGTTGTTTCTTCGGTAGCTGGGTTCCGTGGGCTTGCGGGGCGCGGTGGCTATTCAGGTTCCAAAGCCGCTGTACGGACCATGGCCAATGGTTGGAGGTATTCACTTGAACGGGCTGGTATTAATATAACTACAATTTGTCCCGGTTTCGTTAAGACACCGTTGGTAAAAAGGAATACCTTTCCAATGTTTTTTATTCTCGATCCAGAAGCTGCTGCAGAGAAAATATTATACGCAATTCGAAGAAAAGTAAAGACATACATATTTCCATGGCCGCATAAATTGTTCATCCCTCTTCTTAAAATCATTCCAAGCTGGCTGATCCGACTGGCCACTCCAAGACGATCTGAATTTTAATCAATACTCAATAAATAAATTTTGTAATTCGTATAGGGATTACTGACCTAGCAAAAAAATTGGTGTTCGACAATTCTCATAGTGATAAATTTTATCAAGGATATTTAATTCTAATCCAATTTCAAATCGGATTTAAATAAAATGGCAAATCAGATAACCAGTGCTTTAATTACTCCGAGATCACTGACGGTAGGCTTATCGCTCGCCTTTGCCGGTTCAATATTAATGGCGCTCATGGCACAAATCCAGATCTACGTCCCATTTAGTCCCGTCCCAATAACAGGCCAAACTTTCGGTGTACTCTTCCTGGGGGCTGTACTCGGAGGAAAAATCGGCGCCTTGAGCATGGTAATTTATATCGCTGAAGGTTTGTCCGGTATTCCAGTGTTTGCCGGTGTTGGTAGTGGGCCGGCTTATCTGCTCGGTCCGACAGGGGGTTATCTCATCGGATTTATTCCCGCCGCCTTCCTGGTCGGTGTGATGCACGAGAGCGGATGGGGTAGAAAAATTTGGGCTTCAGTTTTAATCATGATTTTAGGAACAACTATTATATTTGCATTCGGAATTGCCGGTTTGGCTTTGACGGTAGGATTTATTTATGCTCTTGAGATCGGCCTATATCCTTTCATTCCCGGCGCTCTGTTGAAAATCTTATTTGCTACTGGGTTGACAGCCACATTAAACCGACCTAGCCACAAGCTATATTAAATTAATCGTCCATTATTGATTCCGGTTCCGGTTCAACCAAAGAACGTCCTTCTGATATAGTTTCCACCCAGCGAGCTAATCGGAAATCCATTTCAGTAATTCCTCCGGCATCATGCGATGTCGTGACTACCTCAACAGCTCGCCAATGAATCGTAATATCTGGATGATGGTTCAAATTTTCGGCAATCCTGCCTACCTTAGAGGCAAATTCGATTCCTTCCAAATATTCATCAAAATTAAATGTTTTCTGAATCGACTTATTTTTGCTATTCCAACTGGTGATAGATCTCAATTTATTAGTTATTTCATCTGGAGTTAACAGTTTCATCGTACTCCTTCACTTTCTTATGCAATCGTCTTTATCTCAAGTTTTTTAAATTCATAGCGCAACCAAATAATTGCTATTATCACTGAGATACACGTTGAAATCATCATTGAATACCAGACCCACTGTACTGGTTTCTCATATACAAAAGAAAATATTAGCGCCAACGGTGCCGATACCACTAATACCCGCAAGATCGTGATAGTCAGCATAGGAAATCCTTTCCCAAGTCCCTGCATGATTCTCCCGCTGGTCATCCCTACCGCCACCAATGGGTAGACGAACGTTATCAACCGCAGATATAGTACGGTCTGGGAGTATATTGTTGGGTTGGTCGTGAAGGCTTGAACAATAAATGGTGCCAGGATGTATACGGAAGTTGAACCTATAAACGTGATTATTACAGACCTGGTTATGCCATATTTAACTATCCAGCGGAGCTTTTCATAATCCTTGGCGCCAAAGAACATTCCAACCAAAGTTGTTAAAGCAGTTGCAATTGCCATGATAGGTAGAAAAATAAGCATATCGATCCGGCCACCAATCTGATAAGCAGCAACAGAATCGGCCGAATAATACACTAATATACGATTAAAAACACCCTGTCCAATTGACATGATTACCATTGATAATGAAGCTGGAATACCAACTTTAAAAATCCCTGCCAAAATTGGTTTTGATATACTGAAAACTTTCAATCGGAAAGTAATATAGCTATGATTCTTAAAGAACAGTAGGTAAACAAAAATAAAGAAGACTATTGCTTGACTGATTATTGTCGCAATGGCCGCACCTTGGACACCATAGCCAAGTGTAAATATGAAAATCGGATCAAGAATAATATTCATCACAGTGCCAATGGCCGAAACGATCATAGGTAATTTCATATCCCCTTCACCTGCCAATATTGCTCGGAAAAAAGACGAAAAGACCACAAAAGTCATACCAGAACAGATGACTTTTAGATATGACCAAGATAACTGAAGAATTTCATTTTCGGCACCCAGTACAACCAAGATCTGTTCGCCAAACATGAGACCGGAAATACTGAACAGCAAGCTTATAATAAAAGCCAGCAGCACTGAATGCTCGGCACTGTTATCGGCATTAATTTTTTCTTTTGCACCAATATATCTGGCGATGGATGCGGTGACGCCGGATCCTAATCCCATTGTTAATCCATGCATTACAAAAAATAATGGCATGTTAAATGCTACAGCAGCAATAGCCACACCGCCAATACGACCGATAAACATCATATCAACAAGAGTATAAACTACCTGAATTCCCATTCCAACAAACATTGGAATTGCAAGCGTCCAGAGTGCTTTAGCCGGGTTATTGATAAAGGTTTCGAGACGTGATTCTTTTTCAATCGATCTTTTCATAAGCCGCGAATTTACTTGAGACTTGGGTCGAAGCTCAACATTTGAATGAACAGACCAGTAATTTGATATGACCTAAATTCTATTGATTAACCGACTGCGACCGCAGCCAGAATTATACTCATGAAAACCTGGAAGGAGCAGAGCATCCGTTGGACACACTATGGGTTCTCCTCTCTGGTCCTGTGGATATTGCTGGAGCAGATAAAAGTCTTTCAGAATTATTTGTATTACACTCCGGACAAACTATGTCCTCATCAGATTCTGCTGATGAGTATATCAACTCTTCGAATTCATGATTGCACGACCGGCAATGATAGTCATACATGGGCATATTGGATTAACCTCGATTTTCTGTTTTCGTCTTTAATTCGACTTCATCCTGAAGCAGGTAATTGGTACTTCATGTGGGTATTCGGGACATTGGCAGAAGTACTTTTATTACTAAAATCCAAATAAAAAAGAATACAATCATTAACAGTATATCAATCATAAGCTATCAATCACCTCAAAAGATTCATCCAGGGATCTCTGGAAGTTAAAATTCATTACTCCTGGTCCTTTTTTCTTAATGGGATGTTCCAGATTAAACCCACAAACGAACCATACAGCATACTATTAACAGGATTTCCGGAAATATTGCAATTCCCTGTCCTGCAGCCAATGATCCAGTAGTAAATAAGGCCAACCAAACCGCCGATTATAACTCCAATGACTATTTTTGAACCCGGATTTTTCATTAATTTTTTAAACATAATTTTCCCAAAATCATTCAATTTTGTTCTTATTGGTAATTTTCTTGTTAATCTGTTGAATTATATTATTAAGATTTCCAATTCTTTTTCGTTCAGCTAATTCACCCAGTGTTCCCCATACCTGCTCCCCGCAGGAAATGCATACTAATCCAAACCTGGCCAGTGATCCGACCATTTCCGGATATTCCCTTACTATGTCCTCAACTATTGAATCACTTGTAACCATATACCTGCTCTTTATCAAGTAGCCCTAATTGAATCTGACCTTGATTAAAAAATCCAGCTTCCGAGTCAATGCGTTTTTAACGAGAGTACTTTGAAAAGTCTTTCTGAGACTTGATCTGGTACTCCGGTCTCAGATTCAGAGACCCGATAAAGCTTTACGGTCTGGCGGACACTGTCGTAGCAGATTTTACAGTCAGGACATTCCTCCAAATGCTTTGCCACTTCATCAATGAAATCAGCGTCCATATCTTCACCCAACTGTGCTTTGACTAGGTCTGCCAATTCTTCTTTATGTCTCTTATTCATGCTATTACCTCGATACATCGCAAATGATGGGCAAGCTGATCTCTAAGGAATAATCGGGCGCGCATTAATCTAACCTTTACATTTGCTTCACTTATATTAAGGATTGATGCCGCTTCACGCGTAGAAAGGTTCTCAAGATCTCTGAGTACGAAAACCGCACGGTAATGGTCCGGAAGATCATCCATTGCCTTTTTTAAACATTCCCTGAAAAAATCCTTTTCGATCTGGTCATCCAGATGGTCCGGCCAATGGGAAAGTCCAGCTCCCTTGATATTCTCAAAATCCGGTCCATCAACAGATACAAAATTGTCAATATGTTTTTTTTCTCTGATCTTACCGAGTGCTACATTTGTTCCAATTCGGTAAAGCCAGGTATAGAAGGCTGAATCGCCTCGGAATGTCTTGATTTTATTTATCATTTTCAAAAAAGTCTCTTGCAAAACATCTTCAGCATCCTCCTGGTTTCTCATAATACGCATACCAAGGTTGTATATTTTCGGTGAATACTTGGTAACCAATTCTGAAAGCGCCACTTTGTCACCATTTTTGGCAGATTCTACCAATTTGGTATCCAATTCTATGGCTGAGTCTTTTTTCAAGGCTTGGCTTTCCCCATGAGCTGTGATACTTGGTTATTTATAGCAATATTTAGGCCAGTACACGTGAATTAATATGCATCTCAATTTTATCGACCAGATGCTGTTTTGGTACCGCACCTACTACACGATCCACTTCCATACCATTCATAAAAAATAGAATAGTAGGAATACCTGCTATGCCCAACTGACCCGGAATCCGGTTTTCGTCCGCATTTAATTTACCAACATTGATTTTATCACCATATTCTATAGAAAGTTCTTCAATGATCGGTCCGATTACTCGGCAAGGTCCACACCATGGAGCCCAAACATCAACAATCGTGAGCTGGCTGCTATTCAAAACTTGCTCATCCCAGTTTGAATCATCATATTTATTCAGGAATTCGTTCATTTTATTTCCTTGTTTATATGATATGATGGTAATTGTTTAATTTGGTTACGCCGGATCACAACCAGAATTAATGCATCAATTTATTTTAGTAATTATAAAATTACTATTCTGCGGACTGATCATCCTGCATTATCCCAAAGGGATTTCCATCCGGATCCATACAATATGCAAGATAACCAACACCGGGAATTGCCGATTTAGGTCTGATAATCGTTCCGCCAAGGCTTTCAATCTTTTTGACGTATTCTTCAACCGACTCAACACTAATAGTATTCACAATTTTATCCCATGACTCAGTTCGGCGGCCTATCCCGCCATCAATTCCTGGCTCGCTCGTATCTCCAGTCATTACAAGCCAGTATTCCATCGGTCCATCCCATTTTTCAATCGTCCAATCAAATACAGATCGGTAAAAGTTTACAATCTTTTCCGGATCGTCTGCCCCTATTTCAAAATGTACCACTCTTGCCATTACTCACTCCTCTTGTTAATAAATTTAATATTTGGACTATAACTAATTCTCCCTGACGTAGTATGCCATTGCTTCTGGTAAATGCGATTCAATCTTCTCGATACGTGTTTTGTCAGACGGATGAGTGCTCAGGAATTCTGGGGGACTAGCCCCGCTTTTATGTTCCCCCATTCTTTGCCAAAAATTCACAGCCCCATTCGGATCATACCCAGCCATTGCCATAAAAATTAATCCAAGACGATCCGCCTCACTCTCATGAAGCCTACTATATGGTAGGATTAATCCTGCCTGCGCTCCCAATCCGTAAGCCGACATCCAAAACTGCTGTGTTTCTTCTGGTCTTTCTTCAAGCGCTTGATAAAGGGCTATTCCACCTAACTGGGCAATTAGTGTTTGACTCATACGTTCATTTCCATGTCTTGCTATTGAGTGAGCTACTTCATGCCCCATTACAACAGCTAATCCATTTTCATTGTTAGTTATCGATAAAATACCGGTATAAACCACCACTTTCCCCCCTGGCATGCACCAGGCATTGGGCTCGCTGTTAACAACTAGGTCAAATTCCCAATCATAATCCTTTAATTGCTTTGACAAATTTTGTTCCGAAAAATAGTTTTCCACTGAGTGTTGTATTTTTATTCCAACCCTTTTTACCATCTCCACTTCGGAAGGATCACTGCTGACTGTATTCTCTTCTAAAAATAGATTGTGCTGATCAAAACTCATATTCAAAATTGTTTCTCTCGGGATCAAATTCAACTGAGTGCGATTCGTCAATACCACTGAACTGCAACCGGAAATCAATAAGACAACCAGGAAGACGAGTAAAATCTTATTTATTTTATTCATTTTAAAAACCTCCTTAAAATTCAAACTTTCGTAAATGGCCATATCACAGGTATCAGCAATGTGGCCGCGATCCATAAAACTATCGCCAGCGGCAAACCTACTTTAATGTAATCAGTGAATTTGTAACCGCCCGGCCCGTATATCATTAAATTCGTCTGGTAACCTACCGGCGTAATAAAGGATGCTGATGCAGCAAAACAAATGCCGAATATAAATGGACGCGGGTCTAAACCGAGGTTCACAGATAGTGCCATCACTATTGGTGTCATTATAACGGCCGTAGCTGCGTTAGATGCTACTTCTGTCATAGCTGTTGTGATTAGATAAATCAGTGAAAGCAAAGCATAGGGAACGATCTCATCGGGGAATACTGAGGACAAGATCAAAAGAGTGGATCCGATCCAATCCGCAGTCCCGCTCTCAGCAACCGCATATTGTAACGGAATCAATGCGGCAATAAGAACAATTACCTGCCAGTGAATTGCACGGTATGCCTCCTGTGGAGTGACTACCCCGAAAACCAGCAACACAATCACTCCGAGCAGGGCGGCTATTACAATATCCATGTATCCCAGGGCTGCAACAATAATCACGAGAAAGATAACAACGATACTCATCCACCAAAAACTATGTTTCTTTAGCTCGGCATCCACCTCACCGATAATTATAAAGTCACCGGATGAAGCCAGGGCGTTGATCTTTTCCCTTGTACCATAAATCAGTAGTGTGTCAAACGGTTTCAAAACCACGTTTGCTATTTTACGACGCATCAGTTTCCCTTCTCTTCTTATAGCAAGTACAAATGCACCGAACCGCCTTCTAAAATTTGATTTCATTAAACTGCGCCCAACGATACTAGAACGATTTCTTACCACCCCTTCGATCAAGACGTTATCTTCACTTTCCAATTCCTTTTGAGTCATCTTTTCATCTGATATTAAAGAGACCTTTTCAATTTTTTTCATCCGAATAAAATCATCCAACGATCCACGTACAAAGAGGACATCACCTTCTTTAAGTTTTGTATC
>JAZGBQ010000326.1:0-2477 GCA_036476435.1 Fidelibacterota bacterium | reverse complement strand
CAACGATCTGGTTAAAGTTTTCTTTGACAGTCCTCAGTGAATTTTTTGCTGCTTCAAGCTCATTAATAATTTCCTGGGGGTCGGATGGAGGTCCACTCATCTGATCAGGGGATGTCTTTTTGGGATCCGATTTTCCAATCTTCTTGCTTGGATTTGATTTCTTAAAAGATTTTTTAAACACGGTTCCCTCTAATTTATTACCGGGACAGACAAAGGAATCTAAGAATCCTTTGTATCCAATCGTAACTAATAACGAACCAATGTATTAAAATGAATGTCTTTCAGGGAATAGTAAATTTCGATTATTTTTATTCAGTTGAACAACCTACGAACCCGTAATAATAGTTTGAGCGAGGCTTTCATAAATGTCGGAACCTAAAGGTCTTCATCCCACCGCTTATAAAATCAATTCAGAAAATGACACCTATATTCCCTATATAGCCCCTGAGAAAAACTTGTTGGAGTCCACTTTAAAGTCAGCGATAACAGGAATTATCTTTGGTATTCTTTTTGGTGCAGCGAATGCTTATTTGGGTTTGAGAGTCGGACTGACGATTTCTACCTCGATTCCTGTTGCTGTGATGACAGTTGCTGCGTTTAGAGCACTTCAGAAAATGGGAACAAGCAGTACAATCCTCGAAGCAAATATGTCTCAGACCATCGGATCAGCCTCCAGTTCCCTTGCCAGTGGTGTAATTTTTACCCTGCCCGCCCTATTTTTATGGGGACTGGATCCATCGTTAATTCAAATGACGATGTTAGCCTTATTCGGCGGATTGCTGGGCATCCTTTTTATGGTCCCGTTAAGAAAATTCTTGATTGAGAAAGAACATACTAAATTACCTTACCCCGAAGGAACGGCGTGCGCTGAGGTGTTGGTCGCAAGCGAGATTGGTGGGTCTAAAGCGAAAAACGTCTTTCTTGGATTAGGGATCGGTGCTGCATTTAAATTGATAATTGGCTGGTTAAAGGTTTTTCCGGGTGAAGTTGCATCTAAAATCCCTTTTATAAGAAAAGGTGAATTGGCAGTTGATCTTTCAGCGGCACTTTTTGGAGTCGGCTTTATCCTGGGGCCTCGAATTGCGACTATCATGGTTGGTGGTAGTCTTTTATCCTGGGTTATAATAATCCCCGCAATTGCTGCCTGGGGTGAAGGCAGAATGGTGGCATTATATCCTGAGACGGTTCAATTAATTGCAGCCATGGACCCGCATCAATTATGGACACGATATGTACGTTACATCGGAGCCGGAGCGGTTGCAACTGGAGGTATTATAACCTTGATCCGGAGTGTCCCAACGATGATTGAGAGTTTTAAGATTGGTGCTCGGCAGCTCAAAAAAAGAATTGATCTGTCGGAAATAAAAATATTAAGAACCGAACGTGAACTGTCGTTAAAAGTAGTGCTGATCGGTGCTCTTTCCATTGCGATTATGATGACAGCAGTACCTTTTGTGTTTGGTCCGATCACAAGTATAGCTTTGCGTTTCGTTGGCGCGATCCTGGTTACGATTTTCGCATTCTTTTTTGTAACTGTGTCCTCACGAATAGTAGGTCTGGTAGGCGTTACATCAAATCCTACAAGTGGGATGACAATCACAACTTTATTAGGAACCTCATCCTTGTTTCTGTTGCTTGGCTGGACCGGGGATATTGGGAAAGCCGCATCGATCACGGTTGGTTGTGTTGTTGCGATTGCAGCATCCACAGCTGGTGATACTTCACAGGATCTTAAAACAGGGTATTTGCTGGGTGCAACTCCCAAAAGACAACAAATTGGAGAGATTATCGGAGTTTTAACTTCAGCCATTTTTGTTTGTTTATCCGTATTACTATTGGATAAAGCCTACGGATTCGGAACAAGTGAACTCGCCGCACCACAAGCTACTTTGATGAAACTGGTTATTGAGGGTGTACTGGATAATGCGCTTCCATGGATACTGGTCGGGCTAGGGATCCTGATAGCTCTTGGAGCAGAATTACTTAAGATCCCGAGTCTACCATTCGCTGTTGGTGTATATCTGCCGGTCGCTACAATGATGACAGTGTTCCTGGGAGGTATGCTAAGAAAGTTTGCTGTTACTGTACACTCCGAAAAAAGTGATAAAATGCGTGAACATGGTGTCCTATTTGGATCTGGTCTTGTGGGTGGGGAAGGTCTAATGGGAGTTGCAATTGCTGCAGTTGCGTTCTATTATGGTAAGACTCCGCCCTCAATAGGGTTAGAATGGTCGGGAGCATATGCGCCTCTAAGCGGTTTACTGATTATGGGATTGTTGGTCTGGATATTTTACCGAAGGATTCATGTAAAATAAAAACTTTCTACCCCGTCAAAGTTCATTCCTTCATATCATTGTATTTAAAGCAAAGAACTTATTATCGATGTTGTTCAGTCTGATTCCGTTGTGAGGAATAAGCACGTCGGTATGGAACGGTATGTCAACGAGGAAAAGTACTTAAACGCATGTTTGCGTAGT
>JAZGBQ010000325.1:0-3341 GCA_036476435.1 Fidelibacterota bacterium | reverse complement strand
GCTCCAAAAAATGGGTTCAATGAACCAGATGATGACAATGATTCCAGGCATGGATCGAAAGATTCTAAAAGGTATGAAATTTGATGAGCGTCAGATGAAATGGATGGAAGCTATTGTAAACTCGATGACTCAATGGGAACGGGAACATCCGCAAATGCTCGACGGTAGTAGAAGAAAACGTATTTCTGCAGGAAGTGGTCGACCGGTACAGGAGATCAACCAATTGATTAATCAATTTACAGCGATGCAGAAGATGATGAAAAAAATTAAAAAAGGAAAGATACCAGGTTTACCACCGGGGATAAAACTTCCAGGGAATTTCTTTGGAATAAATTAGGAGATACATTTTGGCGACGAAAATCAGGCTTAAACGAATAGGAAGACGAAAGCGACCATTTTTCAGAGTGGTGGCAATTGATTCGAGGTCACGCCGTGATGGTTCAGCAATCGAAGAATTAGGTTGGTTTGATCCAATCGCTCCTGATAAGGAAAACAACTTTATCTTGAAAGAAGACCGGATTCTTTATTGGCTTAAAGAAGGCGCACAAACAACTGAGATTGCCCATAAATTGATAAAAAGAGCAGGCATCGCATACAAGTGGCATTTGATGAAGCAGGGAATGGAAGAAAATGCGATTGAAAAGGAGATGCAAAAATGGGCACTAAATCAAGAAGAACTTAGAAAAGCTAGAGCTGTAAAAACGGTTAAGAAGAAGAAAAAGTCCAAAAAAGAAGAAGCGAAACCCCCTGAGACCGCAGATGACTCTTCCAGTGAGGTTGTCATTGAGCAAAAAGAAGAGTCTGAAAGCTTGATGGAAATGGATTCAGAGGTAGATACTGAGACAGTCGATAAATCTACAGAAACTGCTAAAGCAGATAAAACCATGGATGCGCAAGCCGAAACTGAAGGTGAAAAAACGGAGGTAGCGGAGGTAGTTGATGAGTTGGAGATAAAGAGTGCTGAAGGAGATGAAAAGGTAACAGCAGATGAAGCAAAAAAAGATAAACCTGTATCTGAAAGGAAAGCAAAGGTAAAAAAAGAAAAAGATGATAAAGAACCAGACGCGGAATCAGTATCAGAACCAGGGGTTAAAAAATCGGCCTACAAGGCTGAGGAAACTGCAGAAAAGGTAAAAGAAGTTGAATCAAAAAAACTTGCTAAAGAAAAGCCAACAGCACCAGTTAAAAAGAAATCATCCAAGGAATCAACGGATAAAAAGAGTGCAGTCAAAGCAAAAGCCGCTGGAACAGCAGTCAAATCAAAGAAAAGTAAAAAAACAACGGATGATAGCAAACCTGCAGCCAAGAAATCAGCAGGAACCGCAAAGGGCACTAAAAAATCATCTGTAAAGAGTAAAAAAGTCAGTACTCCAAGGACAGATGACAAATCTGAGGAGAAATCTTAATATACAACTATTGAGACCAGCTAGCTGGTCATCCCGTAAGAGGTCAAAAGATTGCCACTGAAGGAGGAAAAGGAAATGAAGGAATTTATTGAATCAGTAGTTAAACAACTGGTTGATAAACCAGATGAAGTAGAGGTAAAAACCGTAGAAGCGGAACAACAAATCATCTATGAATTAACAGTTGGTGAAGGTGATTTCGGGAAAGTCATTGGAAAAAAGGGGAGAAATATTTCTGCCTTGCGGTCATTATTGTTCGCAATTAATGCAAAACAGGGTGGTAAGCGTGCCCGTCTGGATGTAATCGATCAATAAAGAATATGGACAAACTTTTTGCCATTGCGAAGGTTGCTAATGCCTCCGGAATAAGAGGAGAAGTGCGCGTACAACCACTATCTCGATATTTTGATGATTATGTATCAAAAAAACCTCTTTTTCTCGGCGAGTCGAAGGGTGTTTGCCGAAAGGTACGGTTGATAAAAACAGTAATCGGAAGTAAAAAATCTCGATTTCAATTTGAGGGAATTGATTCCAGGGGTGAAGCAGAGGCAGTTGTTGGTCATTATATATTTGCTTCTGTTAGTTTGGAAGATGATATCAATTTGATATCAAGTGATCTGATCGGCTATACGGTCTTAACGGAATGGGATGATGTGATTGGCGTATTGATAGAAATTCTTTGGTTGCCAGCCCAGGATATTTATGTGATTCAAAATGACAAACGAGAATATTTAATACCTGTTATTCCTGAAATCATAAGACGTATAAACCACGATGGAGGCATAATAGAAATATCTCCTATGGATGGTCTTCTCGATTGAAACATGCATGGATCATTACACCTGTACCGGGGATCATTGAGAGTGTTATCGAAAATACGATTCTCAGGCAAGCGAAAGAACGTGATATAGTTTCGTTTCATATAGTCAACTTGAGAGATTTTAGTGAAGGAAATTATCGACAAATTGATGATGCTCCTTTTGGTGGCGGGAGTGGAATGGTGATGATGGCTGAACCGATATTTAAAGCAATTGATCATATAAATGCACAGGTTGACAAGCCTTCGGAAACTCGGGTTATTTACCCAACACCTCAAGGTAAGAAATGGACACAGAAAACAGCAGTGGAAAATGCTAAAGTAGAAAACCTCATATTCATTAATGGACATTATAAGGGAATTGATGAACGAGTTGTTCAATCCGCGATAACACACGAATACTCGATTGGTGATTATATTTTATCTTGCGGTGAGCTTCCGGCCATGATTATGATTGACAGTATTGTCCGAATTATGCCAGGTGTGCTGAATAATTTTGAATCAGCAGCGACGGATTCTTTTTCAGAACAGTTGTTAGATGCTCCATATTATACTCGGCCAAGAAAGGTACGCGATATAGAGGTTCCGGAAGTATTATTATCTGGAAATCATAAAGATATTTTAAAATGGCGCAAGGATCATAGGGAGAAGCGTACAAAGGATCGCAGACCTGATCTTTGGCAAAAATATATCAAAAATCTTGAAACGACGGAGAAGTAGAGTTATGAATAAAATACATGATGCCACAAAGGATTCCCTTAAAGATGATATTCCCGAGTTTCATCCGGGAGATACTGTGAGAATTGACGTACGCGTTGTAGAAGGTGGAAAAGAACGAATTCAGAAATACCAGGGTATGGTAATCGGTAGGAAAGGCGCGGGAATCGAAGAGACCTTCACCGTTCGAAAAGTTTCAGGTGGCATTGGAGTGGAAAGAATCTTTCCATTGCATTCACCGATGCTAGCCGGGATTCAAGTAGTACGCAAAGGAAAAGTACGTCGTGCCAAATTGAATTACCTGAAAAAACTCAAGGGAAAGGCTGCCCGGATAACAGAACGACGATAGCCAATGTATTGCCTGAACTCCCACTGGTAAAAACGTGGGAGTTTTTTCATTATTT
>JAZGBQ010000324.1:0-5517 GCA_036476435.1 Fidelibacterota bacterium | reverse complement strand
GTTATTCCAAGGGCACGACCTCTAGGTATGATGGTGACCTTATGGACGGGATCGGCACCTGGTATCTTTTCTGCAACCAAGGCATGTCCAGCTTCATGATATGCCGTTGTCTTCTTTTCATCATCAGACAGAACCAGGCTCTTGCGCTGAATACCCATCATAACTTTGTCTTTTGCTTCTTCAAAGTCTTCCATATCCACGGCACCTTTACGTTTTCGAGCAGCCAGTAACGCAGCCTCATTCACTATATTGGCCAGATCCGCACCTACCATTCCAGGTGTGCCTTTGGCAAGAGATTTTAGATCAACTTTACGCTTATTCAAGATTATATTTTTTGCATGGACTTTCAGAATGCCAAGGCGACCTTTAACATCCGGTATGTCAACTATTATCTGCCGATCGAAACGGCCCGGTCTAAGCAGTGCCGAATCTAGGACGTCTGGTCTGTTTGTTGCAGCCATCACTATAATGTTTGCATTAACTTCAAATCCATCTAATTCCACCAGTAATTGATTCAGGGTTTGCTCACGTTCATCGTGACCGCCACCAAGACCTGCGCCACGCTGACGACCAACAGCATCCAACTCATCTATAAAAATAATGCAAGGAGCACTTTTCTTTCCTTGTTCGAAAAGATCACGCACTCGTGATGCACCAACACCGACAAACATTTCTACAAAATCAGCACCACTGAGACTGAAGAATGGAACGCTTGCCTCTCCGGCGACCGCACGAGCAAGTAGTGTTTTACCTGTTCCAGGCGCTCCCAACAATAATACACCTTTTGGGATTTTAGCTCCTAATCTTTGATATCGTTTCGGATATTTTAAAAAGTCAATAATCTCTTTTAATTCCTCTTTAGCTTCAATACACCCTGCTACATCACTAAACGTTACTTTACCCATGTTAGACGACCAAGGTTTAGCTCTACTTTTCCCAAAATTAAAAACATTCCGCATTCCTCCACCGCCAGCTGCACCCTGCATTCTGCGCATAATAAATATCCAGAATCCGATCAGCAATATCCACGGCAGCATGTTCAATAGATAACCAGTCCAGTCTACAGTTTTTTCTTTAAAACTGTATTCAAGATTATTCGCATCCCACTCTTCCATAATTTCACGATCAATAAACGGTAAAGTAAGGTATATCCTGGTTACATTTTCAAATGTACCGTAATCAGTTATCACTGTTTGCGGTATGGTCAATTCACCGTGGAAGGTTTTCTCGATAATATTTGCTTTAGTTAGAATCCTACTGGTCAGGTACTCACGATAAATAGAATAGTCTATCTCGACTTCTTTTTTACTGTTGTTAGTAAATAAACTAGAAAGAAACACTGCTGCAATGATTATGAAAACCCAGATCAGTGACGTTCTTCCGGCACGTTTCCACTGAAAAACAGACTGTTTATCACCTTTTTTAGGGTCGTGTTGTTTTTTTCCTTTCTGACCTTCAAACATCCTAAGATCCAGTTTTTTTCCAGGTACATTCTTTCTTGATTTGTTATCTTTCATAAATGATAATTATCCTTCCAAAGAATAAATCGATGGTAAATGTCGTAATTTTTGATTGAAATCCAATCCATAGCCTACAACGAATTCAGGTGGAATTTCAAACCCAACAAAATCAATTTTATAATTGATATCCGCAATTTCAGGTTTCAAAAGAAGCGCCACGACAGTCACTGATTTCGGCCCGGCTCCGAGCAATCGCTCTTTCAAAAAGTTTATCGTCAGCCCAGAGTCAATAATGTCCTCCACAATGACAACATGTCGGTTGGTAATGTCGGCCGAAATGTCTTTCAACAGTTTTACGGTACCAACGGATTCTGTACCAGAATAACTTGAGATTTTGATAAAATCCATTTCACAATCAATTGACATTTTCCGCATGAGGTCCGCCATAAAAATGAAACTCCCATTCAATACACCAATTAAAATTGGAACTTCATCTGCGAATTTAACTGATAAACTGTCGGCAAGTTCTTTCACGCGTTTGTTAATTTCTTTTTCTGTGATAATCTCTCTTATTTCATTACCGAAAATTTGCATGTTCAATCTACCCTTGGAACAATAGAAAGTTCCACGTAATGTGTTGTTTTATTTGTAATTCTAACAGATTGACTAATTCGGACACCGCATACCCATATTATTTCTTCGTTTGCACATAATACTAATTGTCGCATTTTTGAAAATCTATCCATTTTAATATCAGTGAGCAGATCACTGACTTTTTTATGTCCTTTCATACCCAGAGGAGAAAATTTATCTCCATGATCCCAGGTTCTTAATTTTAGTTTATTTCCTTTGATAACATCACCGTCAATAAACTCATGAAGATTATTCTCCGGAGAATGATCATATGATTTTACCCTGGTTGCTTTAAAAATAAAATCTGATATTATATGATCCTTATCGAATTCAACAATTATAGGCTCACTAATTACTGGTAGTTCTTTTCTCAAGATCCAGTCATTTCGATCGTTCAAAATGATCCATCCATTTTTGATGGGGAGCATATTGCCCGTTGAAGACTTTTTAAAAAATATTTTAATCCCATCCCAAATGTGATGTGACCATTGAATATTATTTGCCGTACTTAACTGTTTAATAATTAACGATTTCAAATATGGCGAGAATTTGGCTGTTGATTGTTTTGAAATCCTATATTGTTCCTTATCACTAGAATCAACATATTTTACAATAAACTCACTTATTAATGTGTTCAATGCCTCAAAGGTCTCATCCGAGTTTTCGCTGAATTTTTCAAATGTCGCAATGAGACCGGGAACCTTTTTTTCCCAGTCCGGGATAATCTTATTACGAAGAAAATTCCGTGGTCGTTCCTCGTCAAGATTGGTCGGATCTTCAACCCACTGTATATTATACGAGTTAACAAAATCCAAGATTTCTCTTTTTGAAAACGAAAGAAGGGGACGAATGATGTTATCCCTCCGGCGTCTAATACCACTTGTCCCTTGAATACCGGTTCCTCGCGATAAACGGAATAGAATAGTCTCGACCTGGTCGTTTCCGTGATGCGCTGTTGCAATCAGGTGAGCACCTGATTTTTTTCTCATTTTTTCTAAAATTGCATATCGTTTCTCTCTTGCCCAAGCCTCCATCCCGTCGGCAAATTTTGTATCATCAGGGAATAGTTCATCTATTACAAAATTGATGTTCAATTTTTTACACGCGTCTATTACAACTTCCTGATCATCATCGGAATCAACTCGTAAATGATGATTAACATGTCCAGCTGTGAGCTCAAGATGAAAATCCTCCTGAATATGGTAAAACGCATAAAGTAGGGCCATGGAATCAGAACCGCCCGAACAAGCGACCAAGATACGTTGATTATTATTAACCAGCCGAAATTGTTTTAATCTTTCTCGAAATAATTCAATAAATATATTACTGGTGTGATGCATAGTACCCAACCGGTTAAAATTTGGATACTACTTCCGCAACCTCGTCCGCGGAATTCAATATATAAAAGTGGATACAGGGGACATTATTTTCTATAAGCTCGCTGCACTGCCGGATCGCCCAGTCAATTCCAATCCGTTTAACAGCTTTTGCAGATTGTCCCATCACTTTATCCGATAATTCTTGTGGAATCTCCACATGGAACGAACGCGGAATAGATCTTAAATGATTTTCAAGTGTGAGAATTTTTATACCAGGAATAATGGGAATATCAATTCCCATTTTTCTACTACGTTCAACAAAATCAAAATAAGCTTTATTATCAAATACCATCTGGGTTACAATGTAATCTGCTCCTGCATCCACCTTTTGCTTGAGGTTACTCAAGTCTACATTCAGATTAGGGGCTTCAAAATGCTTTTCTGGATACCCACCTACACCAATACAGAAATCAGTCATTGCTGCATCATCAAGATCCTCGAGATAAATGCCTTTATTCATATCAGTGATCTGTTTGACAAGATCGGATGCGTATCGATTATGTGTTTTTCCATTTTTTTGAAAATGACCTTTACGGAGTTCATCACCTCGAACGGCTAAAACATTATTAATCCCCAAATAGTTTAATTCTATAAGGGCGTCTTCTGTTTCTTCCCTTGCAAATCCCGAGCAGAGCAAATGTGGGACAATCTCAACGTTATAACGATTTTTTAAAGCTGCACTCAGTCCAATAGTGCCGGGACGCTTACGTTTAATATGACGCTTAACGATATTATCAGGAAGGTCCTCATAATAAACTTCAGCAGATCTGCTTGTTAAATCAATGAACGGAGGCTCAAAAATAAGCAGTTTTTCTACTATGCTGTAGATATGGTCAATACTTCCACCTCTTTTCGGTGGAATTATCTCGTAGCTAAAAAGTGTTTTATTAGCTTGTTTTAATCGTTCAGTGACCTTCATTGTAATGAATTTACTCTGTCACATAATGGAATCAAAAATGGATTGTTCTTAATTTCTTCCGCCAATGTTGTTTCCTGACCATGACCGGAATGGATAATATTTGTGTGAGGAACGGTATTCATAATCTTTATCAGGGATTGTTCCAGTATTGTCCAGCTACCACCTGGTAAATCAACTCTGCCGACTGATCCCATAAACAATGTATCCCCAACGAATGTATGTTCATCGATTATAAAACACGTTCCACCCGGTGTATGACCCGGAGTAAACAATAATTCTATTGTGATAATTCCAAATTTTATTTTCTCCTCATCTTTGATCCAATTTGTTACCTTCGGTTCACTCCCCAGCCGGACCCCAAACAGGGCACTATTTTCAGTAAACTGAGACACAATCGGTTCCTCTTCCTTATGTAAGTAAAAAGGAATTTGGTAATACTCTTGTAGATCGTGCACAGCTCCTATATGATCCAGATGAGCATGTGTGTTAATAATGGCAGATGGTTTTACGCCCGCATCCTCCGCTAGCCTGGTGTAGAGAGCAGCATCATAACCAGGATCTATGAATATTCCCGATAAATCTCCTTGATTGAAGACCAGATATCCGTTTTCATCAAATGGTCCGGATGTAACCTTTTTTACAATTATACTCAAATATGATCAAAAAATAATTCTGACAAACACTGTATCTTATCTTCGTATGAATGCGGATACAGAAACCATTCTGTAGCAGAGATACTACTTAATATTGAATTTCCATCTTGTGGAGTAAAACAGAAACCACAGACTTCATGATCACTACGGACTGTCAATGTCTGTTCAACCACAACGGTTTGGTTCAATATTCTCCCGTAATGACCCTGATCCCGACCGAAAGAAAAAACAGTACTCGTCATATTTTTTTCGGTTAAGGCAACATACGGATTCGATTGTAAGCGATCCCTTATATCATTCAGTTTAACTGGCTCTTTCAATATCAGATTGAACCACAACACGTGCATATACTGACTGTTTACTTTCATTGCTGATGAGAACAGATTAAGATCTGTGTTCAGAGTTAGGAATAAATTCGCTGCATCCTCAGCATGGTGAGAGCCATATTCACTTGTTAAATGTGTCCCCACCTG
>JAZGBQ010000323.1:0-3109 GCA_036476435.1 Fidelibacterota bacterium | reverse complement strand
CTTCACCGGCACCAAATATTCGACTGATACAGCTCTGGTAATAAACAAATGTATTATTACCGACTTTGGTTTGAATATGATCGTACGGAGGAGGCGGAAGCGGTATAGTCTTTTTCCATACAGGAATTCTATGATTTGAGATAGTATTTAAAGATTTGGAGAACTTTTCTAATGTGTCAGCACCAATCAACCTCATTCCAAAATGGCTGAACCGTACTAAACCCTTAATAATAGTCTCAGTCAAAGAGAAATTATTTACCACTAAATCAGCGAATATTTTACTTATAACGCCATGCTGATTGCTCCGCAGGGTCTTAATATAATCTCCAGTATTAATATTAACCGGGCATCGAATTTCACATAGACCATCCGTCGCACAACTCTGGTTACCATCATATTTAAATTGTTGTTCAAGAAGCCTTTTATCGCGGTGCGATAAATTTTCTGAATGCATTTCCCTGGCAATTATTATTCGTTGTCTTGGTGTTGTAGTCAAACCCTGGGATGGACATACAGTTTCGCAAAAACCACATTCCACGCAAAGGTCGATACTTGATTCGATAATTGGAATAGGTTTCAAATCATTGAGATGAGCATTGGGATCGTCGCTTAGTAAAACGCCGGGATTCAGAATATTTCCAGGATCTGCCGCTGCTTTTATTCTTTTCATAATTGCATACAGAGCTTTACCCCATTCAACTTCGACAAATGGCGCCATATTACGGCCGGTCCCATGCTCCGCTTTGAGTGAACCGCCGTATTTATCAATTGTCATATCGACAACACTAGATAACATTCCTTGATATTTCTTTAAACCCTCATCAGAATCAAGACTGACCGATGTGACAAAATGCAGGTTACCATCCTTGGCATGACCAAAAATGACCGCATCATGGAATCCCCAGTGGTTAAAAATATGTTGTAAATCCGGGATTACTGCACTCAGCTGCATGGGTCTGAAGCAAATATCTTCGGTAATAACACTTGTTCCGGACGCACGCATTGATCCAACGGTTGGATATAATGATTTACGGACATTCCAAAGCATGTTGCGATCCGTTTCATCCATGGTAAAATTTATCAAGTACTCACCTTTGTGCTGGTTTAAGATAAAGGTAGTAGCTTCGATTGACGATCTAGTATTTTCGATCGTTTGATCTTGAAACTCGCATAAAAGGGCAGCTGAATCGCTCGTAATCTTCGAATAATCATAGGGGGGGTTCTTTTTAATGTACTTTACTGTTTTAAGAGCCGATGTATCCATGATCTCCACCGCCGATGCCCCCAGTACCTCCAATTCCGGAATAATATCACATGCATTTTTAATATTACTGAAATATAGTAATCCGGCTACTTTCACTGGTGGATCAGGGATAGTTTGAAGGGTAACATTGGAGATGAATGCAAGTGTTCCTTCTGAACCAACTGTTAAATGTGCCATGATATCGAGGGGATGTTTGTAATCCAAAAAAGCATTAATAGCATAACCCGTCGTGTTCTTTATCTGATATTTATACCGTATCATACTTTTTAATTCGGAATCTTTTAGAATTAATTGCCTGATATTGTGTAGTTCCTGTGCCAGGACGGATTCTTCAATTTCGAATTTTAGATAATCTTTTGGATTAGAGGTATCATACACACTTCCATTTGCAAGTATGATTCGAATTGACCGTAATGTATAATAAGAATTATTGGAAACGCCACAGCACATGCCAGATGAATTATTTGCAATAATACCCCCTATGCGAGCACTCTTGATAGAAGCCGGATCAGGACCAATTCGGCGCTGATATTTTTCTAAAAGATTATTTACATGCGATCCAATAATCCCGGGTTCAAGTTTTACTGCCTCTCCGTTTTCCAGGATCTGATAATCCTGCCAGCCTTTGATTGTTTCAGCCAAAATACCGTTTGTGACAGCTTGTCCGCTTAATGAAGTACCGGATGTACGAAATGTAATATGCGTATTTGTTTCGTGCGCGTAACGGATAAGTGCAATTACCTCTTGCTCATTTTCCGGCTTCACAACTGTTTCCGGAACTAACCTGTACACGCTGGCATCACGGGCATATGCTAACCTATCTATTAATCTATTATGAACTCTCGTTGACGGAATGAACTTAATCTGTTCCACGGGCGAGTCAACCGTTCTGAATAGGGCGGCAGTTTTCCCTAATTACATCCGGAACTGGAATGGAACTGTTGCTATCATAATTGAAGGCTACAAGCGTAAAAATAGCCTGCACAAGTGGTCTTTCTTCCTTTCCACGGAAGACCGCGGTCAAAATATCAAAACTTTTATTCCCAACCCGGGTTATACGCTGCCCGATTAACAATTGGCAAGGGTGAAAAGCTTGTTGGAGATAATCGACCTTCATTGATACAAGAATTGTGCTCTCCCTCAAATCCCAGCCTTTTGTATGAAAGCCAAGATGGTGGTAGAACTCCAGTCTTGCTGATTCCATGAATGTTAGGTAGGCAGCATGATTCAAATGCCGCAGTCCATCCATATCTCCCCAGCGACTTTTTTCTTTACTCCAGAAATCGTAATCTTTTAGCGAATATATTTTTATTTTCATCATTTAATTTAATGAATGTGAACCTGTTACTCAAACCTACCGAACAGCTGTCGCAAAATAATTTTAACTACCATCTTTCGAGTGAGTGTATTAAGGTTTGGCCTTATTCAGAAATAATATTCACAGTATTCGCTATTGGAGTACGTAAATGGAAGACATTGATATTATCAGGAAAATGAGCCATCCGATCTATGAAGCTCGAGGATGGATGAAATTCATCGGTATTCTGGCAATCTTTTCAGGTATTACTGCTATTTTTTCTATTGTTGGCATACTTATTTGCTGGCTACCTATTTGGATGGGAATCCTGCTATTTCAGGCGGGAACAAAAATTGAAAATGCACAATTAGACGGGAACGCCGATGGATTTCTCGATTCATTGAATAAGATTAAGACTTATTTTATAATTAACGGGATCATCCTTTTAATTGGGGTTGTAATCACAATCCTCGTAATAATTTTTGCCGGGGGTTCACTCTTTTCAACATTTAGTGAATACGCATATTAGACCTGGTCCTGAACAATTC
>JAZGBQ010000322.1:0-3061 GCA_036476435.1 Fidelibacterota bacterium | reverse complement strand
CGGCATCCATCAATATTCATGACTGGAAGAATCGTGAAAATGAGAAAATCCTTGTAGTACATAAGGCTGGAGAGATTTTGTACCGTCTTAAAGTGAAAAAATTCAAAAACCCCGTTAAATAATGTTTAAACTATATAATCAGTTTATAACCTAAGAGGATAACATGAAGAGTATTAAAAACGTGGTGATAGCACAATCCGGCGGACCCTCTCCGGTAATCAATAATTCACTTCGCGGTATTATTGAAACGTGTAAACAATTTCCGGACGAATTTGATACGATTTATGGAGCGTATCATGGAGTAGAAGGTATTTTAAAAGAAGAGTTGCTTAATCTCTCAGTACAGGATGAGGAAGAAATATCATTATTAAGAACAACCCCTGCTGCAGGAGCCATAGGCACCTGCAGATATAAAATTAAAAAAAATCAGAGGGAGGATTTTAGTCGAATTATTGATGTGTTTAAAGTACACAACATCAAATATTTTTTCTATATCGGTGGAAATGATTCGATGGACACTGCGAACAAAATATCGCAGCTGGCAAATAAAAAAGGTATCGATTTAAGCTCAATAGGGGTAGCGAAGACAATTGATAATGATGTCGGAGATGAACATTTCAAACTTGTAGACCACACACCGGGTTATGGAAGTGTTGCCAGGTATTGGGCTTCAATCATCCAAAATATAAACGAAGAAAATAGAGGTTCATATCCATCGGATCCGGTAATTATCCTTCAGGTAATGGGAAGGAAAATTGGATTTATTCCCGCCGCTGCCCGGTTGGGTGATCCTGATCGTGCCATGCCGCTTCAGATTTATATGCCAGAATCCGATCTTGGATTGGACGAATTGACCGATAATGTAAATGACTGTCTTGTAAAACATAAGCGGGTTATGGTCGTCATAAGCGAAGGTTTTGATGTCGGTCGGCTTGGAAGGTTAAAGGATTCTTACGGACATACACAATACAGTTCCAGCGTTTTAACAGCCCAACAGATCGTTGTAAATCATCTCAACAACGTTGGTATTAAAACAACTGGTTCAGTAAGAGGTCAGACCCCGGGAACCGACCAACGGGACACTATGGTATATGCATCAACAGTAGATATGGATGAAGCCTATAAAGTTGGGAAAAATGCTGTTTTAATTGCGAGAAGTGGTGAAACTAGCTACATGTCGACTATAATCAGAAGGAAAGGACTGATTTACAGTGTGGATTATGATAAAGTAGCCTTAGATATTGTAGCAAATTCAGAACGAAGTTTTCCAAAAGAATGGATAGCATCAAATCATATTGATGTCACCGATGATTTTGTTCGGTATGCCCGACCGCTTATTGGTGATGATTGGGTAAACGTTCCCATGATAAATGGGCTCCAGAGGTTCGCACGATTAGAGCGAATATTCGAACAACAAAAATTACCAGTTTATGCACCGCAGGCTCACCGTTAATTCATCTGTAATAGTATATGATAGGACGGAATAATGAATAATGTCGAAATGTTAACGCGGTTAATTCCTGAACACGATTATTTGATCGCTATTGATTCTGATGGCTGCGTCTTTGATACCATGGAAATCAAGCATAAAGAATGTTTTATTCCAAACATAATTAAAAGTTGGGATCTACAGGCGATATCGAAATACGTTCGTTCTGCGGCTGAATATGTAAATTTGTATTCAAAGTGGCGGGGTGTTAACCGATTTCCTGCACTGGTCAAGGTCTTCGACTTGCTTAAAGAATGGCCGGAAGTTCAGAAGCGACAGGTGATTATACCGAGGGTTTCAGCGCTTCGAGACTGGATTAAAAGAGAAACAAAGCTCAGTAACCTTACACTGAAAGCAGAGGTTGACCGGACAGGTGATCAAGAATTAAAAACAACCCTGGAATGGAGCGTGGCTGTCAACGATTCAGTGCTGGAAATGGTCCATGGGGTGCCTCCCTTTCCCAATGTGAGAGCATCACTTTCGAAAATATCAGATTTTGCTGATATAATTGTGTGTTCAGCTACACCAGGTGATGCTTTGGTAAGAGAATGGAAAGAACATAAAATTGACCGTAATGTGAAAGTAATTGCTGGACAGGAATTGGGAAGTAAGGCTGAACATATAAAACTCGCCACTGCAGGAAAATATAATTTTCAAAAGATATTGATGATTGGAGACGCTCCAGGCGATCTTATCGCAGCGAGGGCTAACAAAGCAAAATTTTACCCAATCAATCCAGGCTCTGAAGAAGAATCCTGGAGAGAATTTCTATCAACAGCCCTTGAGAGATTTATAAATGGAGAATATAACGACGATTATGAGGCTCAACTGATCAATAATTTTGAACAAAAACTACCTGAAACTCCTCCCTGGTTGGCAAAAGATTCTACTTGATACCTGGTTCGGCGTAGGTCGGTTTAAATAATCAAAACTCGTAATAATTATGAAGGGAACTGGTAACCGAATATTAGCGCTGGATTTTGACGGTGTCATTGTCGATAGCATTGAAGAATGTTATGTTTCCGGTTATAATGCATATCAAAGATATATTAATAATTCATTCAGGATTTATAATAAATCTGAAATCGACCCGGACGATTTTCAACAATTCAAGGAACTCAGAAATTTCATCAACTTCGGCAAAGATTATGTCTTCATACTGCATGCATTAAGCTCACAGGAAAATATATCTACACAAATTGATTTTGATGCATTTATTGAGGAAAATGAGCATTTATCTGAATATTTCAATCAGGTTTTTCATTCGGCACGAATGAATCTATTTACAAATCATTTTAGTACCTGGCTTGAGATGAATCCACTTTATCCTGGCTTTCGGTCTTTTTTACAACATCCGCCCCCAAATCTTACTATTTATATTATTTCAACCAAGAGAACTGAATTTATAAAAGCAATTATGAATAAAATCGGAGTAACGCTAAATCAAGATAATATTCTTTTTGCAGCCGGGCAGTTTTCAAAAAAGATGGCAATGAAAGAAATCCTTGAAAAGGAGCATATGAAGACCCGGGATTGCTTTTTCATTGATGATCAGCTCAAGAATGTGGTCGA
>JAZGBQ010000321.1:0-5861 GCA_036476435.1 Fidelibacterota bacterium | reverse complement strand
GTAAAAAGTTATGAAACGAACCAAGGAGGAAATGCGAGCTTCTGAAAATCAGTTTCGATCAATCATAGCTACGGCTTCCGATGCGATCATCTCAGCGAATGCTAAAGGTTTGATTATATTATGGAATAAAGGCGCTCAAACAATATTCGGATACACAGAAGCTGAGATTAAAGGAAAGCCCTTAGAAAGTATCATTCCGAAAAAATATAGAGATGCTCACAAAAAAGGGGTGAAAAGAGTGTTGAGTGGAGGTGAAAGGCACGCAATCGGTCAGGTGGTTGAATTGGAAGGACAGCGAAAGAATGGGGAAATATTCCCACTGGAACTGTCTCTGTCCACCTGGGAAGGAAAAGATGGTCAGAATTTTAGTGGTATTATTAGAGATATTACTGAAAGGAAGCAAACCGAGGAGGCACTGAAAAAAGCCAACGAACGCATGAAAAGCGAATTAGTAATTAAACAGATATAAAATTAGAATTCCGGATACTGGCGGAATACGGATTAATCAGTTCCTAAACTAACTTACAAAATTAAGCCATCCTCGGTGTAACCAACATGCGACAGTCTATTTCTGGACTTTTGTGAATATTTTATAATCAGCTCCTGAAATCGAGGATTATCTCGGAGTGGATCAAAGATGGGAGATAATTTTAAAGTATTCATTGTTAAGAAACTTGGTATAGACAGCATTTGATCTGCAAGATCAATTGCCTGATCATATTCACCCAACCAGAGTAACATTTCAATTTTGTAAACCCTGTTAATTGTCCCCCAAAAGAAGTCCTTATGAAATGGCAGCAAAGTTTCATATAATTCCCATTCTTTTGAGAACTTTTCTTTCATTCCCATGCCTGCAAATGCTGCTGCTAAATTAAAATGATAAAACCAATCTCCAGGGGTTGATTGTCCTCCTTTTACCCATAACGTTTTTAATGAGTCAAAATACGAAGTAGCCAGATCACGTTGATTCAACGCTAATGCAAATCGACCTTTATTAAACAATATCCAGCTATCGTCAATAATATTGGTATGTTTGTATTCATTACAAATCTCTAGAGCTTTTTGGTAATTACGGTTTACATATTCAACGGACGCCGCCATCTCAATCATAAGCCTTTCTTTTGAATCATTATTTTTTAGTGCTTCCTCAGCGATCGTACGACCTTCCTCTAAATCACCTTTTCCTTCTATTGCTAACCAAACTCTATAAAGATAAGCCCAACCATTTTGTGGATTACTTAATGTTGCTCGAGTAAGAAATTGTTCCGCCACTTCCCAATTTCGCATAAAGAGAGCTGTTTCTCCTGCACTCATAGCTTTATCAGAGGATTGTGGATCAAGAGCAGTTCCTCTTAGAATATACTCTAAAGCCTCACCCCACTTATCTTGTCGGCGTTTTACAAAGCCAATTGCATGTAATAAATCACTTTCATTTGGATATCTTTTGAGTGCTAAATAAAATTTTTCAAGGGCATTATCATAGTCCCGAAATCCGTGATAATAATAAAATCCTTCCGCAAGGTGAACACTTGAATGATTCGGATCAAGTTTTTTTGCCTGATCTAGTGCCAGTTTTGCACCTTGAAGATGTTCTTTTGGAAGTTGACTAAAAAACCAGTAAACCCTTAGATGAGCGATTGATAACCAAGAATAAGCCATCACAAAGTCTGGATCCAGTTCAACAGCTTTTTCAAACATAGCCATTGCGGATTCGAAATATTCTAATGCCCAACCTTTGTTAAAGATAATCTTACCCTGTTGATACAATTCATAAGCTTCAAGATTATCAGTAGGTATTTCATCTATAGCATGTTTTTCTTCGAGCGTCAGAGTTGCCTGTAACGCCCCTGCAATTTTATTGGCAACATCACTTTGAATAGCGAAAATATCGGCATAATTCCGATCATAGGTTTCTGTCCAGAGGTGGTCTTCGGTATCTGCATCAATCAGCTGAGCCACAATCCGCACCTTCTCTCCAGATCGACGCACACTCCCTTCTAAGACTGTCCCTACACCCAGTTCATGAGCGATTTCTTTAATGCTCTTTTCAGTATTTCTGTAACGCAAAACACTGGTTCTAGCAATGACTTTTAAATCACGAATTTTTGCTATCTGTGAAAGTATATCATCGTGAATACCCTCACTGAAAATTTCACTTTCTTCGGTTCTATCAATCGATGTAAAGGGTAATACCGCAATTGACTTTGAACTGATTTGAGGTGCAACAGGTACAACTTCTGGTTCTGGTTTATTAATAATTAAATTGAGTAAAACTCCAGCAATCACAATTAGTGCAAATACACCAACCACCAAGGGAATTGGTTGTTTCCAAAGAGGTTTCTTTTCAGGTGAAAGTGGAGGTGGTTGGGCGTCAGTTTTTTCTTTTTCAGGCTTTTTCTTAACATGTTTCAAATCAACGATTAACTCGTCCAGATGCTGGTAGCGCTCATTCGGGTCCTTTGCCAGTGCTTTATCCAGTATCTGTTCAAGTTGCAAAGGGATACCTGTTCTTAGTCCTGTTAGCGGTTTTGGTTCTTCATTCATGATGGAATACACTACCGCTTGCTCATAATCGCCCTGAAAAGGCTGCAAACCTGTCAACATCTCATACAGTACTACTCCTAATGACCAGATGTCTGTACGATGATCTACTTCTTTGCCTAAAGTCTGCTCTGGGGACATATAGGAAGCTGTTCCTAATGAGGTGCCGTCTTTTGTTACTTGAGTTTGACCTGCCAGTTTTGCAATACCAAAATCAACGATCTTTACGACGCCATCAGTCGTAACAATAATATTGGCTGATTTAATATCGCGATGAATGATCTTCTTCTTATGCGCTTTATCCAATCCCTGGGCTATCTGGATAGTTGTGTCAAGCGCATCATCCACCTCCAGCGGACCCTGTTTTATCCTATCTTCTACCGTATCACCTTCATAATAACCCATGGAAATAAACAACTGTCCTTCTTCCGTTTCAGCAATCTCATGGATAGCACATATGTTTGTGTGATCTAAAGCTGAAGCTGCTTTTGCTTCATGGATAAAGCGTGTCTTCATATCCTTATCACGAGTCATCTCCACAGGCAGGAATTTTAAGGCAACGATACGATCTAAATTCGTGTCTTCAGCTTTATACACATCCCCCATTCCGCCTTCACCAAGCTTCTCGAGTATTTTGAAATGGGATATGGTCTTGCCGATCAACCTTCATCTTCCTCATATTTTGCAATCAGTGCCTTAAATCGAGGATGATCACGCATAGGATCCCAAAATGGATTTAATTTTAAATCCCAAGTTGTAAAGTAATACGGTATTGATAAAAGAAGCTCTATTTCATCAAGTGCTTTATCATATTCACCTACCATTGAATAAATATAAGCCAACCACATATGGCGTGGAGGAGCCCAATATGCATTTTTGTTTAGCGGTTCTAATTCAACAGCTTTTTTTGCTGCTTGAATAGCTTTTTCCTTCATTCCTAAACCGGCATATGCCAACCCAAGTAGACTATAATTATCACTGTTATGAGGAGCTGTTTGAGCCAGGCGTTCATGAACGACCCTGGCGGAGTCCAGATAAATTGTAGCCTGGTCTTTTTGTCTCATAAACCAGTGAGCGATCCCTTTATAAAGAAAATAATCATCATTATCAGGAAATGGTTCTACTGCATCCAATAATTCCTGAAATCTTCGTGACAATATATCTACCTGAAATCGAAACGTAAACATTCCTCGTTTACCTGCAAATTGAACGCCTTCCTCGATGATCCGAGAGGCTTTTTCAGTATCTCCATATCCCATAAATGCTATTAAGGCTTTGTAAAAATAATAGGGTTCATCTGGAAGTGAAGCAATGGCTTTATCTATATACTCCTCCGCCTTGCGCCAGTCACGCATGCGCCCATAATACACAGAAACCAACCATGCATTGTTCATCCCATGAGGACTCAATTCATAGCCTTTTAGTAAATACCGTTCAGCTTTGTCCCATTCTCCAAGAACCATATAGGATCTTCCTATCTCCAGATTAATCTCACCGCTATTTGGTTGCCCCTCCAGGGCTTTTAAGTAATCAATTATAGCTTTCTTTTGATTCTTCTCAATCAAAGCGTAATAAACCGCTTGGGCACCATGAACTTCAGGGAGATCCGAATCCAGGCGAGTCGCCTGTTCAAGAGCGACCATTCCTTTTTCCAATCTTTCTGGTGTAGAATCCCAAAAAATATTAGAATAGAGTACAAAATCAACTATCGCTATCCAGGCATAAGCCAGAGTAAAATCCGGATCGAGCTCAACAGCCTTCTCAAGCAGTTCTGCTGCCAGCATGTTGCCTTCCCGATCTGCATAATTATCCCAGTAGTACTTACCTTTTAAATAGTAGTCATAAGCTTCCATGTTTTTAGTGGGTATACTTTCAATAGAACTTATTTCATCCGGAGTTAGTGTAGCTTTTAAAGCTAACGCAATATTTTCTGCCACATCGGTTTGTATAGCAAAAATATCTACATAATCTCGATCATAAGTTTCCGCCCACAGATGCTCATCGGTCTTTGTATTAATTAACTGAGCAATAACCCTCACCTTTTCTCCCGCTCGACGCACACTTCCTTCTAAGATAGTCCCTACGCCCAGTTCTTGAGCTATTTCCTTCATGTTCTTATCGGTATCTTTGTAGCGCATAACACTGGTTCTTGAAACGACTTTCAAATCATGTATTTTTGCTACTTGTGTTAGAATATCGTCATGCATACCATCACTAAAATATTCTTCTTCTTTACTATCACCTATTACCTTAAATGGCAGAATAGCTATTGATTTATCACTGGTGACTGGTGCAGGTTCATCCGGCTTTCCACCGAAAATCAATAATCCAGCGATAATCACAATAAGTATAAATGCACTTATCAATATTGGAATTGGTTGCTTCCAGACCGGTTTGCTTTCAGGTGGAGATGGACGTACCTGAGTTTCAGTCTTTTCTTTTTCAGGCTCTTTCTTAACATGTTTCAGATCAACAATGAGTTCATCCAGATGCTGATAACGTTCATCGGGGTCCTTTGCTAATGCTTTGTTCACTATCCGGTCAAGTTCCAAAGGGATTCCTACCCTTAATCCCGTGAGCGGTTTTTGCTCTTCATTCATGATAGAATAAACAACTGCCTGCTCATAATCGCCTTGAAAGGGGGTTAATCCCGTTAGCATTTCATACAGTACCACTCCCAACGACCAAATGTCTGTACGATGATCTACTTCTTTACCCAAGGTCTGCTCGGGGGACATATAGGAAGCTGTTCCTAATGAAGTGCCATCTTTTGTTACTCTTGTTTGACCTGCCAGTTTTGCTATACCAAAATCAACAATCTTTACAACTCCATCAGTGGTTACAATAATGTTAGCCGATTTAATATCACGATGAATGATCTTGGATTGATGTGCCTTATCCAGTCCCTGGGCTGTTTGGATTATAATGTCAAGCGCCTCGTCAACGTCCAGGGGGCTTTTTTGTACCTTCTCCTCGATGGTCTTACCTTCATAACAATCCATCACAATGAAGATCTGTTCTTCGTCGGTTTCATCAATCTCATGGATTGTATAAATATTATGATGTTGAAGACTTGATGCTGCCTGAGCTTCGTGAATGAAGCGTTTCTTGGCATCTTTGTCTCGGGATAAATCCAGAGGAAGAAATTTTATAGCAACCACTCGTTTGAGCTTAGTGTCTTCAGCCTTATATATAGCACCCATTCCGCCTTCACCAAGCTTCTCAAGGATCTTATAATGGGATATGGTCTTGCCGATCATAGACTTACATCAATCTGAATACTTTTCAATCAGCGCCTGAAATCGGGGATAATCCCGGAG
>JAZGBQ010000320.1:0-3108 GCA_036476435.1 Fidelibacterota bacterium | reverse complement strand
CGTAAAGGTGATCCCATAATTAATTGATTCAGCACGTTTGATAAACGAACTGCCTTTGTATGGAAAATAAGTATTATAGTGCTCATCATCAGTAGTTAGATCAGGAACCAAGGCATAGTTATAACTCGCTGAAACTGATTTTACCATTCCTACCAATTCAAAATTGGGCACGCCATCCTTTATCGCAAGTATGATGCCACCACTAAATCCCCGGTTGAAGAGAGCATCAATTATGAATGACCCGCTTAAGGCATCCTCGGGGTTACTCACGATCCCTTTTGTCACCATTTTATGTCCCATTGGATAACCAAAAATATATACGAATGAACCCCAATCCAGCTCTTCTGATTGTCCGGCAGGATAATCGAAGACCTTGATCTGTCTATAAGGATCGAGAACATGTCGTTTCCCGAGAATAGCAATATCTCTTTGTTGATCCACTAAAAGTGGGGAGAAATCAGTAGCACCGGGTATTCCGTTAACAAAAAAATTCTCACGAATTTTGAAAGAGATATTTTGAATAACAGTAGGCTCTTCGTCGCCTAAAGATTCAAAATAAGTGAGTAAAGTATCCGGATAATTTCCAATATGAGCGCAGGTCAATAACGCCAGATTATTGTTCTCGTAGTAAATAACCGTTCCGGTACCGGAAACAGTTTCATTAAAATATACTTCATTATCGAAAATATCCTTATCAATTGCATCGCTTACTGTGCTAATCAGCACATTTGATTCGGTATTGAACTGGTAAGATTTGTAATAGGCTATATAATTAATCTGTTTAATAGTTTGAGAAATATCATTCAATTGATCGGCACATTCCTTGTAGGGGAATTCGGTGTCATATTTACCATCAACCAGTGTAGGATAGGCAACTTCGTAAATATGCTTGGAGCATCCAATCACCATGAGAAATATTGAAATACCAATCACGTTTTTCCAAGAAATGGAAAATCGTACCACTTTCTTCACATTCAACTTCATGAAATTGATAATATTTTCCCCATGCTTATTCTATCTTCAACAGTATAACCTAAATTCTTATAAAATGCCCTGACCTCAGCGTTGGATGAACGAATCTGGAGATTTAATTTAGTACAACCCAGATCTTCTAATCCTGATTCAACTTTACTCATCAGTCTGCTACCAAGTCCTTTCAAGCGATAGTCCGGATGTACAGCAACGTAGTAAACCCAGCCCCGGTGTCCATCAAAACCTGCCATTGCCGTGCCAATTAATTTTGAATCGTGATAAGCTACTAAAAAAAGATGTCCTTGAGTTGTCGATTTCCTTTTAATATCATCACGAAAATTATTATGCCGAGGTGAATCAGGGAATATTTTAGTCCATAAGGAGACGACACCTGGTTCATCATTATTATTGTAAGCACGGATTAAGATTTCATCCCTGTTCTCCGACATGAGTGTTTTTCCTATTATTTAACCAGTTTTTCAAACTCAGAATTCCCTCTTAGCCCATCGAGATCACTGTCTTTTTGAGCTTGAATTTTTAATTTAGGATTGAGTTTCAGACATGTGTCCAATGCATGGATCGCTTTTTCTGGAGACCCAGCCGCGAGATTGATAACAGCATGATCATACCATAACTCAGGCATATCCGGGGCTAATTTGATTGCCCTTTCCATGGAAGGCAAGGCTGCCTTTGGTCGATCCTGCATAAATGCGGTCCATCCCTCATTCCAAGCATAGTTCATTTCACCAATATCCAATAATCGACCTAATTCTTTAAAAGGTTCCACATTATCATCAACTCGGATATCTATCGCTCGATCCGTATAACCACCATATCCTGCACCATCTTTAACAAGAAGAATTGCAGCAGATTGTTTACCTCTGGAATCTCCCCCTGCCTCATTACCAGCTACTAGGGCAGTATAGATTTTTCTTGCAAGTGTACCCGAAGAATTTAGGAAATTTTCTTCCATTGCTATCACAACGCCTTCCCCTGCAAGAATATTGCCTTGAATAGCATAACCGCTGCCCGACCTTCCTCCTGCCCATGCTATACAATTTTCACCAGTATAACTGACACCGTGTCCGGTCGTTGATACAATCCCAACCTGTCTTTGACTGGGATTGTCGTCATTTTTTAGCAATGCCTGAAGCGCCTCTTCCGAACTCTTTCCCTGCTCCAGATACGCCAAGCCTCTCCATCCAAAAGAAGTATTTGCAAAAGACTGTGTTGCAACCGCCCCAACGCCTGCTTTTGCCCATGGAACAACGCTTCCTACAGAAAAGAACCTGGATGCAACTGCTACTCCAAATTCTCCAGTTGATGAATCGTAAGCCACAATAGAAAAAGTTGAAATCACATTTCCTTCAGTTGACTTGATCACCTGACCTGATAATGGTATAGGAATAAACGAGAATTCAACAACTACAAAAAATGACAAGCCGGTTATTAGCCATGACAAATGTCTTTTCATTGAATTAATTCCATCTTTGGCAGTGCCTTGGAAATGTACGGGAAATCTACGAATATTACACTAAACCGGTGAATTGCAATTCACCTGGAATTCAATATAACTATTTTGAAAATATCTGTCTTAATCTATCAGAGTAACCAGGTTGATTTGTAAGGTCGTTGTATGAGAAAACGGAATAATTTGAAAAATTGGAACAGGATGTGTACATGACCTTTGTATAGAAATCCTCAGGAGATTGGTTGTAGGTTGCTATACCAATATATATCTTTGCTAGAAGATCCTCCGGGATTTTGTTTCTTATTACGTCAAGATTGTCAGCGAATATTTGAACATCCGGAAGATAATTCATCACAACAGCCCAATCGATTAGACCATCGATCAGCCACTTTAACCAATCCTGTCCAAAACGTTCTTTCGCCTCGTTAAGATTCGGTTTAACGGCGGCGGAAATAACCAGTTCAGGGTATTTTTGATCTCTTAATGTTTTAATTTGGCTTATGAGTAGGGTTATTGAATTTCTTTTGAATGCTTCCCATTTTTCATCATCTGGGAGAACATTTTTTAAGTCATACGATGCATTGTTCTCAAGAAAAACAGCCGTTGCTTGAATATTATTCCCAAAATCTTTAGCCTGAAATCGAATATAATCAAGGTGGATCCCA
>JAZGBQ010000032.1:0-12288 GCA_036476435.1 Fidelibacterota bacterium | reverse complement strand
CTTTGCCCTTTTTACGCAGGTTAAAAGCCCTTTTTGCGCAGGTTAGAATATGAACAAAACAGAGGTGATCCAAAAAATATTGGATAAAAAAAAGGCTCGAACTTACTTGGAAATAGGAGTGGCTTCTGGAAATAACTTTTTCCCAATCAAAGCAAGACGAAAGATTGCTGTTGACCCAAATTTCAAGTACTCAAAGAAAACAAGAATGAAATGGATTCTCAAAAATCCCTCCAATATAGTAGCAAAATGTCACGAAATAAGCAGCGATGGCTATTTTGCAAACGCAAAGAATTCTTTTAAACTAGATGTGGTGTTCATTGATGGGCTCCATACTTATCACCAGTCATTAAAAGACGTTAACAATTCGTTAAGCAATCTAAAGGAAAATGGTATATTAATCATGCACGATTGTAATCCTCCATATGAAACAACAGCATATCCTGCAGATTCTTATAATCATGTTGCTTCGTTGAATTTGCCTGGATGGAATGGAGATTGGTGCGGAGATGTATGGAAAACAATTTGTTATTTGAGAAGTAACAGGAAAGATCTGAGAATATTTGTGTTAGATTTTGATTTTGGGTTAGGAATTATTACAAGAGGAGAAGCCGATCATTGTTTGAATTTATCAGAACGGGATATTGATAGAATGACTTTTGACGAGTTTTCACAGAACAAAAACACACTTCTAAATCTGAAGGATAAGAATTTCTTATTTGAGTTCTTAAAAACCATTTAATGCGTTACTGATCCCGCCCCAAGAGTAGTACCAATGTGTGTCACCATCACAATCTAAGCCCCTACCTGGTCCGATTCGGATTGGAAAAACAGAAAACCGTTGAAAAAATGGATTAAATTAAGTGTATCCGTAAAAACGTATCCGTAATCTGGTATTATTTGATTTTATTAAACTTTGTATGACCACTTTGAAAGGTTAAAAATCAGTCAAAATCAGACATCTTAAAAGGAGTGTTCCCCCCTCGAGACAAGCATCCATCGAAGGGGGAACGGGGGGTGTGGGCGTTACAAGACTTGAACTTGTGGCCTCTGCCTTGTAAGGGCAGCGCTCTGACCAACTGAGCTAAACGCCCGGTCGTATTAGGTGCAGAAATTACACGGATTTTTTCTTACTCGATGGTGACTTTTTCACCCCTTTTTTTCTTTTTTGATTGGCCGGAATGGCAATCTTGATCACTTCAAGTATATCTTTTGCAAAATTAAATTGCAGATCCTTTTTAATGTGGTCGGGGATCTCCTCAAGATCCTTTCGATTGTGGTCGGGTAGAATAATATTTTTTATGCCCAGACGATGAGCTGCCGTTACTTTTTCCTTCACACCGCCAATGGGCAGCACATTACCTCGCAGCGTAATCTCACCGGTCATTGCCATGCTGTTCATTACCGGTAAATGTGTTAGCAGCGATACCAGCGCGGTGATCATGCTCACACCGGCCGACGGCCCGTCCTTTGGTATTGCTCCCGCCGGTACGTGAATGTGGATGTCAGTTACCTTATGAAAATCTTCCGGTATCCCAAATTTTTTCGCATTTGATCGAACAAATGTCAAAGCCGCCGTCGCCGATTCCTTCATTACATCACCAAGCTGCCCGGTAAGTGTGAGTTTCCCTGAACCATTCATTTGTGAGGCTTCAATGAAAAGAATATCCCCGCCTGCTGCGGTCCAGGCAAGACCGGTCACCACACCAGGCTTTGTTGTACGTTCAGCGATCTCGGAATAAAATCGCGGAGCACCTAGATACCCATTCACCTTGTTCTTACCAATTCGGAATTTTTTGGTTTTTTTCTCAACCTTTTCCCGAGCTATCTTGCGGAGTACGTTGGCTGTTTCACGTTCCAGATTCCGCACTCCTGCTTCACGTGTATACGAACGAATCAATTCTTTTATTCCAGAGTCATCAAAGGTAATATCCTTCTTAAATAGTCCGTTCTCCTTGATCTGTTTTGGGATAAGATGCCGTTTTGCAATCTTAACCTTCTCATCCTCTATATAACCAGAAAAATCAAGAATTTCCATTCGGTCCCTGAGTGCGGGTGGTATTGCATCCTGATAATTACCGGTCGCGATGAACATCACCTTACTCAAATCAAAATTTACCTCAAGATAATGATCGCTGAAGGAAAAATTCTGCTCAGGATCAAGTACTTCTAAAAGTGCGGAAGAAGGATCTCCACGGAAATCCGCACCCAGTTTATCGATCTCATCCAGCATGAAAACAGGATTGTTGGTCCCGGCTTTTTTAAGAGACTGAATAATACGTCCGGGTAGTGCTCCAATATACGTCCTGCGATGACCGCGTATCTCAGCTTCATCACGGACTCCACCCAGAGATAATCTGATAAATTCCCTGCCCATAGCGCGAGCGATCGAACGTCCAAGTGATGTTTTACCGACACCGGGAGGACCTACGAAACAAAGGATCGGTCCACGAACAGTACCGTCTGGATCTATTTCCTGCTTCAGATTACGAACTGCCAAATATTCCAGGATCCTCTCTTTCACACGATTAAGTCCGTAATGGTCCTCATCCAAAATTTTCTTGGCTTTCTTTATATCAATTCGGTCCTTCGTCGAAATACTCCAGGGCAGATCTACAAGCCATTCGATATAGGTGCGCGAAACAGAATATTCAGGCGATTGGGTCGGTATCTTTGAAAGTCTATCCAGCTCTTTCAGCGCTACTTTTTCAGCCTCTTCTGACATGGCAGCTTTTTTGATTCGATCCTCGAGTTCCTTCAATTCCACCGTAGTTTCGTCTTCGCCGAGCTCTTTCTTGATTGCTTTCAACTGTTCACGCAGATAATATTCCCGCTGGGATTTTGCGATTTCATCCTGTACTTCACTCTGAATCTCTTCACCAAGCTTGATCCGCTGGATCTCTTTTGTCAGAATGGCAATGGAATTTTCCACTCGTTTTTTTATATCAAATTCCTCAAGGATACCCTGTTTTTCCGAATTTGTTATCGCCAAAAGAGATATAGCGCGATCAGCTAGTCGCGATGGTTTTTGAATATTTGAGAGCATTCCTGAGTGTTCTTCTGTCAAATTAGGTGCAACCTTGATCAGATCGTTAAAAACATTCCTCAGGTTATTGACCAGCGCATCCAGTTTAAGATCGGATTTCGTGTCCTCTTCTCCAATTTTTTCAACTGCAGCTCTATAGAATGGTTCATTTTCCACGAATGAGAGGATCTTTACGCGCTGGATCCCCTGTACGATAGCTGATTTGCTGTTATCCGGCATGTCAAATACTTTTAATACCACTGCCAGGGTTCCATAAGAATACAGGTCATCCGGAAGCGGATCTTCGATTGAGCCATCTTCCTGTGCCACAACAACAATATGCTTTTTCTGGGACTCCAAACTTTCAATTAATTTCAGAGATCGCTCTCGCCCTATATAGATTGGAATCACCTGCTGGGGAAATAAAACCGTATTGCGCAAAGGCATTACGGGATAATTATCGGACGAATCCAGTTCTATCGGCTCCGTATCCAATTCTTTATCAAACTCAGTGCTCATAAGAATCCTTTTACTTTTGCATTAACAACACTTTCAAAAAATATGCCATTGCTTCTTTTTAGCGCATATGACAGAATAGAAAAACCTTTCCTGTTATTTTGTCATAGAAACGGTCACAAAAACCTTGATCCCCAATTTCTACCCTAATTAGTATAGCTGATGGATTGAATAAATTGTTCAAATTCTCCGGTCCGTTGTATTAGCGTATTTTCCGGCCCAACTGCTTTGAAGAAGTAAGGTCCTTCCGGGGTCTCGACAATAGCAGCCAGCATCATGTAATTGGATTTTTCTCCAGAATCCTGAGGCAAACCCATACTCCCAGTTTCATAATCACCTGTCACTGAAGCAAAGGTGACTTGCATTCCATTAATCATATCAATTTTTCCATCCAGGTCTCCCCTGTAAATACTTCCATCAGAAGACGTGAATTGGCCATACCATCGGTCCAGGTTCTGCTGAATTGTTCCCCCAATCCTGTTAAAGACAACCAGGGATCCATCCTCCTTATCATCTCCAAGTGCTGGCAGTCTATATTGTGCTATTCTCAGCATCGAGGATGGAGTTTCTTCAATCCAATCCGAAGGAATGCTGATATCTAGTCGATCCATTGGATGAACACTGCTTTCGGAAGTATTAACCGGTATATTTGTACCGAGGTTAGCAGCTCGATCTGTATTTATATTGGAACCTGCACTAATTCCCCTGGTACTCTCACTGACAGGATTCCCTTGACTGGTGGTATCGGATCGTCCACCCAATACCAAGAAGGCCAGAATAATTCCAGCTATGATAGTAAGGATATAAATCTGATTTTTTAACGAATTCATTCTATTGGTTCCCTTCTTAAGAATACTTTACGTGCTTGTTCATCAGCATGATAAGAACTTCGTACGAGTGGTCCGGATTCAATGATTTTAAATCCTAATTCCAGTCCTATTTTCTTATATTCATTAAATTCGTCAAGGTTGACATAACGCTGCACGGGATAATGATCCAGTGTCGGCTGGAGATATTGCCCAATTGTAAAAATTTCGACTCCAACCTGAACAACCTGTTCCATGGTCTCTATTACTTCTTCAAATGTCTCACCAAGACCAACCATAATGCCCGTTTTAGTCCGCAGTCCGAAATCAACTGATTTCTGAAGGACATCCAGGCTTACATTCCAATCCGCCTGCGCTCTTATCTGTTTGCTGATTCTCTGGACGCATTCAACATTATGACTAAAAATTTCGGGCCGGGCTTGAAATACAGTTTGTAAAGCTGGTAAGAATCCTTTGAAATCAGGGGTAAGTACTTCCACCGTACAGCCCGGTACAATCGAATGGATTTGACGAATCGTCTCAGCCCAGAGTATCGCTCCGAAATCATTTTTGAGATCATCCCTATCAACTGACGTTATTACAACATGGCGAAGGTTCATTTTTTTGACTGCCTGCGCTGTCCTCACCGGTTCCAGCGGATCATTCCAGGTGGGCTTACCGGTTTTAACCGAACAAAAACCGCACGACCGGGTACATATATCACCAAGGATCATGATGGTAGCTGTCTGTCTGTCCCAACATTCATAAATATTAGGACAGCGCGCCTCCTCACAGACAGTATTAAGACCGTGAGTTGCCACCACCTGGTTTACAAATTTATACCCGGGGCTGTGAAAAAGTCTGACCTTCGGTTTCTTTGTTTGCGCGGTTTTAATTCCCTGATCTTGCATGATGGTAAAGTTACAATAGGTTTTCCAAATCAATCTCTTCCAAATTCCTGCGGACAAGATCGATGAATTTACTGCCCCCGGCACCATCGATCAGACGGTGGTCAAATCCCAGTGATAAATTCAAAATGCTTCGAATGCCAACGGAATCACCTCCCGGACTTTCCAACACAACAGCACGTTTCTTTATTGTACCAAATCCCAGGATGCCTACATTAGGCTGATTAATGATGGGAAATCCCGTGGTGACGTTAAACACACCAAAATTAGTAATGGTAAATGTGGATCCCTGTAACTCATCAGGAGTAATCTTCTTTTCGCGAGTCCTTTTTGCCAGCGAGAAAACTTTTCGGCATAAGCCTAAAAAATTCAACTCTTCGCAATCTGCTATAACAGGTACCATCAATCCTTTTTCAACAGCGACGGCCATCCCTAAATTTATGTGCTTATGGTAGACAATAGTTTTTCCATCGAGAGAAGCATTCATGTCCGGGGTTTGAGCTAACGCCCTGATTACAACATGAAATATAAACGGTGTATATGTTAATCTATATCCTTCAGAAGCATGGAATGAACGGCTGCGTTTTTTCACATAATCAACGATAGGTGAAACATCAGCTTCAGCTGTTACATAAACGTGAGCAGATGTATCCAGACTTCTGCGCATATGCTCTGCTATCACAGTTCGCAAATAATCCATCTCAACACGGTCATCAGCGAGTCCCATAATTTTTGAAGTACTGATTTGGCCGTCAAAGGCCATCTCAGTATCACGGGTATCAAGATAGGTGAGCAAATCTTTTTTCGTAACCCGTCCTCCTCTACCTGTTCCGGTAAGCGTTTCAAGCTCAATGAGGGGAATTTCTTTATCTGCGGCAATTTTCATCACGACCGGAGTATAAAAACGCTTTTTTCTTGTTTCTCCCGTTGAGCCAACCGATACATGACCTGGTATCTCAATTTTTTGTTCAAGAGGTGCATAATCGTCATCACCTGGTTTCAGTTTATCATTTTTGCCGGATTCCGATGTTTCCACATTCATTTTTTCAGCATCAATTTTCTCCTCGGATTCCGACGGTCCGGTGACATCAATACGTGCAATTGTCGCACCTACTTCTACAACATCATTAGTTTGTGCGAGTATTTCTACAATCTTACCACTATGAGCGGAAGGTATCTCTGAATCAACCTTATCAGTTCCTATCTCCAATAACGTTTCATCTTTCTCAATTGTATCACCTACGTTTTTTCTCCACTCCAGGATAGTTCCTTCGGTTATGGACTCTCCCATTTTTGGCATAATAATATCTGCGATCATATCAATCAATACTCCAGTATTTCCAGAAGTGCCCCGGTAATATCCTTAACCTGGGGCAGGATCTGATCCTCAAGATACCAGTTGAAAGGTATTGGCGAATCTTTTGCAGCGACGCGTCGAATAGGAGCATCGAGTAATTCGAAGAGCTTATCGGCGATAAAAGCGGAAATTTCAGCGCCGGGACCATTGGTAAGATTATCTTCATAAACGATCAGTGCTTTCCCGGTTTTACTTATTGATGACTGAATACTGTCAATATCCAGTGGATTTAATGTTCTTAAGTCCAGTATTTCAACAATGTTGTCCCCCACCTCTGATTCTCGTATCGCGTCTATGGATTTCTGTACCATGGCACCCCAGCATAAGAGTGTAACATCCGATCCTTCCCGAACGATCCTTGCCTTCCCAAATGGTAATAAATAATCCCCATCGGGCTCAGCCGTGGCAGCATACCCCTGGCGATACAATCCTTTGTGCTCCATAAACATGACCGGATCATTCATTCGGCAGGCTGTTTTCAATAATCCTTTGGCATCAGCGGCATTAGAGGGGTAGGCAATATAAATTCCAGGCAGGTGCATAAAATATCCATCGATGGATTGGCTGTGACAGAGTCCGCCATGTATATATCCGCCTACCGGTACCCGGATAACCATGGGGCAGCTCCAATCATTGTTTGATCGGTAGCGCATGGTTGCGACCTCGTTTCGAATCTGCATCATGCTTGTCCAGATATAATCACCAAACTGAATCTCTATTACTGGTTTATACCCTGCTGCAGCCATACCAATGGCTGTACCAACAATGGAAGATTCAGCTAAAGGTGAATTAAATACACGGTCCTTGCCAAATTTGGTAGATAGCCCTCGTGTCGCTGTGAATACTCCGCCTTTTGGATCGGCAACATCTTCACCAAAGACAACCATCTTTTGATTTTGTTCCATTTCTTCTGAGAGCGCGTGGTTAATAGCATCGACGATCACAATCCGTTCAGAAATCGGTTCCCACTCTTTCTCTTCTATGGCTTTATCTTCACTGTACCTGTGATCAAGCGCTGATTCCGGTGCTGGATGAACCGCTTCTTCTGCAAAATCTGCATCATTTTCGACAGCTTTTACAATTTTTTTGTCAGTCTTAACGAAATCCTCATCGGTGACTGCGTCATTCTCAACACAAGTATATATGAATCTCTCCAATGGATCCTTACTTCTATCTTTCTTCAGTTCATCGGATTTCCGGTATTTTCTTTGATCATCAGAGGATGAGTGTGGTAACAATCGCACTACATGTGATACTATAACGGCCGGGCCTTTTCCCTTGCGAGCGCGGTCTACTGCTTTTTTGAAGGCCATATGTGTTTCAAAAAAATCCGTTCCATCAACATCATATCGAGCCAAATTTAGGTATCCTGCTACAAGTGAATAAACCGAACCGCCGGCAGTTTGCTCGGAAATATGAACGCTGATGGCATATTCATTATCTTGAATGTGAAAGATAACTGGAAGTTTTTCTCTGCTGGCCCAATTCAATGCCTCATGAAAATCCCCCTGGCTGGTGGTTCCTTCACCGGATGACACGTAAACTACTTCCTTGGTCTTGTCCCACCGCCTCGTCATAGCCAGACCGACAGCTTGAAGGAATTGCGTTCCGGTTGCACTTGACTGACTTACGATCCGCAATGTCCTGTGGCTGTAATGCTGCGGCATTTGCCGACCGCCGGAATTCGGGTCATCCCGTCTTGCCAGAAAACAAAGCATCTGCTCTTTCCCAGTCATACCGAGGCCTAGGCAGAATGCCGCGTCACGATAATATGGGAACGCCCAATCCTTACCTGGTTTCAAGGTAATTGCTGCAGCCAATTGAGCCGCCTCATGCCCAGATGCACCGATGTGAAAATAACTTTTTCCTTGTTTGAGTAAGATGAGCATACGCTCGTCCAATGCCCTGGATTTTCTCATCTTGCCGTAAATATCCAGCAGTTCCTTCTTTTGAAATCCATGGATCTTTCCCATGACTAGATATCCGCTAGTTGTTTTGATAAAAAGTGTTGTTGAAATATGTTCATTATCGTTTTTTTGACATTTTCAAACTCTACCGGCTGTCTCAAGTCCGCCGCCATCGATGTGACACCATATTCAATGATTCCACAGGGAATTATTCCCTCGTAAAAACTAAGATCAGTATTAACATTCAACGCAAAACCGTGCATTGTGACCCAGCGTGAAATCCTCACGCCGAGTGCCGCAATCTTTTCATCTCCAACCCAAACCCCTGTCAATCCGTCCTTTCTTTCGCCGTTAATATCAAATTCCTTGAGAGTCAAAATGATTACTTCCTCAAGCTGGCGCATATACCAACTGACACTGGGTCTGTAGTTTCTTAAATCCAGAATTGGATATCCGACAATTTGTCCAGGACCATGATAGGTCACATCTCCGCCACGTTCAATCCTAAAGGTTTTTACCTCCTTTGGGATATGTTGAAGGATGTGGTTCTCATCTGCATTTTTCCCAAGCGTATATACAGGTTCGTGTTCAACTAATATAAGTGTGTCATTGACGCTCTGGAGCTTGCGCTTTTCATGGATTTCGCGCTGATAGTCCCAGGCCTTGGCATAACTGCATTTCCCCAGATCCATTATTTCAATGGTGTTGGAGATGACATTGTCGATTGTAGTTGTAGCAGTACTCATATGCCCAATATTAATGTTGTATAGCCTCATCGTAAGCATCCAGCGCAGCTTCCATAATTGATTCTGAAAGCGTTGGATGCGCGTGCATGGTCTTACCCAATTCCTGCCAGGTTGTTTCCAATGATTTCGCAGTTACAACTTCCGCGATCAATTCTGTCACTTCAGGACCGATCATATGGCATCCAATAAGTTCTCCATAGGTATTATCAAAAATTAACTTCACAAAGCCGCGATGGTCGCCAGTTGCCAAAGCTTTACCATTTATCCGAAAATCAAATCTACCCACTTTAATATCCAGGCCTTCCGCACGAGCATCAGCTTCGGTCAACCCCATGGACGCAACCTGGGGTTGGCAATAGGTGCAGCCCGGTATGAAAGAATAATCTAATGGAATTGGTGTCCGGTTTGCAGCGTGTTCTGCAGCGACCAAACCCTGTGACGATGCGACATGTGCCAGCCAAGGAGGTCCGGTCACATCGCCTATGGCATAAATACCCTCAACACCGGTTTGACAAAATTCATTTATCTCAATCGCTCCGGCATTCACGTTGACACCTACTGTCTTCAAACCTATACCCTCAACATTCCCGGTTACACCAACGGCAAGCAGGACAATGTCCCCTTCTAAAATCTCAGAAAGTCCATTCTTGTTAATGGATATCTTAACCTTGGATTTGAGGCTATCAATTTTTTCAACTTTTGTTCCGGTATGGATCCTTATGCCGGATTTTTTGAATTCCTTCTCTAATTCTTTGGATATATCTATGTCCTCACCTGGTAGAATATTAGGTAGTATTTCAATAATATCGACCTGGGAACCATACATATTAAAAAAGTATGCGAATTCAACTCCAATGGCGCCTCCTCCAACAACGATCATTTTTTTTGGAATTTTCGTTAGTAGCATGGCTTCTTTCGAACCTATGATCCGTTTACCATCAAAATCTACACCCGGCAATGTTTTGGCCCGTCCCCCGGTAGCAAGGATGATCCTCGAAGCTGAAATGGTCTCTCTTTTCCCGTCCTTCTCAATTTTAATCCTACCAGTGGAAATGAGTGTACCGGTTCCTTTGAAGTGGGTGATCTTATTCTTTTTCATCAGGTATTCCACACCTTTGGATAAGCGATCAGAGGCTTGCCGACTGCGCTTGATGGTTTTTTCCATATCTACAGTGTAACCGTCGATTGTGATTCCGAATTTTCCAGCATCTTTGATTGTTTGCAGGACTTCCGCGTTCCGCAACAAAGCCTTGGTCGGTATACATCCCCAATTCAGGCAGATTCCGCCTAATCTGTCTTTATCAATTATTGCGGTCTTTAATCCTAGTTGGGAGGCGCGAATAGCAGCAACATAGCCACCAGGACCGCCTCCAAGCACTGCCAGATCGTATTTTTTCATCAAAGGACCTGCTCTACAGGTTCTTTAATCCGACAATGCTGAGAAATTCACTTCGTGTCTCGACCGAATCATGAAATTCCCCCAGCATTGCGGACGTTGTTGCAAAGCTGTTCTGCTTCTCGACACCGCGCATTTGCATACACAAATGGCGACCTTCCATGATCACCGCAACTCCTATTGGATTCAGTATACTTTGTAAAGTACCAGCGATCTGATATGTAAGCCGCTCCTGTACTTGAAGTCTTTGACAGAACATATCAATTATACGCGGGATCTTTGATAGACCGACTACTTTTCCATCGGGTATATAGCCCACATGAGCGCGACCGAAAAATGGCAGCATGTGGTGTTCGCACATACTAAAGAATTCAACATCACGTACCACTACCATCTCACTGCATTCTTCTGAAAATATGGCATTATTGATAATATCTTCGAGATTCGATCGGTATCCCTGCGAAAAGTGTTCCCAGGCTTTCGCCACTCTCAGTGGTGTCCTTTCCAAACCTTCACGTTTTGGATCTTCCCCGATGGTTTTCAAAATGTCAACAGTACTACTTTTTATTAGTTCAAAATCAAAATCGTTAATCATTATTATGCCTCAATTAATCAGTTGGTTAATCTTGCCAATTTTTTTCCTCAGGATCTTCATGGACCCTTCCTTTTAACAATACTGTCCCCAGGTAGAAGAACGGTGTATCGAACATGGCCACCATTACTTTGAATAAAAATCCATTCTGCAGCAGGATCCAGAATCGGGACCACTCAATAACACCTGCGGTACAAAGCAACGCTAATACTGTGGTCGTATCAACGAATTGAGATACAATTGTTGAACCATTATTCCTCAGCCAGAGGTGTTTTCCTTTAGTTAACCGCTTCCAGAAATGAAATATCCGAATATCAATAAACTGCGCTGTCAGATAAGCAGCCATGGATGCGAAAACAGCCGGTCCGAAAAGTCCGAAAACCTTGTGAAATTCATCTCCCGATACGGGGGACCAACTGGTTGCGGATACAAAATCCGCTACAAGTATAACAATCATAATAAATATACTGGCGACCAGCCCGGATATTACGATCTGATCTGCTTTTTTCTTACCATATAACTCCGATACGAGATCAGTAACCAGGAAGGTAACCGGATAGGGCAAAATTCCCACTGAAATCTCAAATGTGTATAATCCAAAGGGGGACCAGGTAAAAAATTTCTGAAATATAAGATTTGCTGATATAAGAGACGCGATGAAAATTCCTGCAAATATTAAGTACAGACGATTTTTAAATTCCATCACCAGTCCCAGAATAATCAGTAAATATTGTCGGTGTTTCTCTCAACCGAATCCGCACCAGGCGTACCGGCAGCAAGTGTTTTTCCAGCTGACTCCAGATGAAAACAACCAAATTCTCCGAAGATGGCTGCTTGTCTCTGAACCAGGGTAAATCCTTTTCAATTTGGCTGTGATCCAACACATTGATCACGCGCTCATCGACAATTCTTTTCAACTTTCCCAGATTAATTACAAATCCGGTGTCTTTATCAACTTCACCGGTCACCATGACTTCGAGTTCATAATTATGACCGTGAACCTGTGCATCGAGACCAAAAACTTCCTGGTTCTTGTCC
>JAZGBQ010000319.1:0-2744 GCA_036476435.1 Fidelibacterota bacterium | reverse complement strand
GAGGATTTTTTAAGCGGGAAGCTCGCCCTTCCGAAAGAGAAGTATTAACATGCAGGTTGACTGATCGTCCTATCCGACCTTTGTTTCCAAAAGATTTTAAATGCGAAACACAAATAATTATCACAGCATTATCCAGTGATAATGAGAACCCTGCTGATATACTTGCAGGTATCGGAGCATCAACAGCTTTAATGATATCAAACATTCCCTGGCATGGTCCTATCGCTACGATTCGCCTGGGAAAAATCGGTGAAGATTTCATCGTGTTTCCGACGAGGGAACAAATTGAAAAATCCGAGTTCGAGCTGATCATTTCCGGAAATGAAAATACGATCGTAATGGTTGAAGGTGAAGCGCAGTTTATAACTGAATCAGAATTGGTGGAAGCGCTAAAATTTGCCCATGAAAGCATTCAAAAGGTCATAGAACTTCAAAAAAAATTAGTTAACGACGTTAATGTAACGAAAAGAGAAGTTATTGAGGCAGAAACAGATCCAGAACTCGAAAAAGCCGTTACTAAACTTGTTAAAAAAGACATTGATCGCATAATCAAAATCGCTGATAAAATGGAAAGGGAAAATTCTACTAATGAACTTTATGCAGCCACTCAAGAATCATTATCTGAGGAATTTCCTGAATCAGAATCAGGAATAAAAGCAATCATTAGCGATCATTTTAAACATGCGTTTAGAGAATTAGTACTTTCGAAAGGTATTCGTAGTGACGGCCGGAAGACCGCCGAAATACGGCCAATTACAATCGATCCGGGATTCCTACCGCGGACACACGGTTCAGCGTTATTTACGAGGGGGGAGACGCAGGCTTTGGTTGTGGCGACCCTTGGTTCTAAACGGGATGAGCAGATCATTGACAGCATGGATGATGATTATAAAAAGAATTTCATGCTGCATTATAATTTTCCACCTTATTCGGTTGGTGAGGTCGGACGATTCGGCTTTACCAGCCGCAGGGAGATTGGTCATGGGCATCTTGCGGAACGAGCATTAAAACCTGTGCTGCCAGATTACGAGGATTTCCCTTACACAATTCGCCTGGTATCTGAGATTCTTGAGTCAAACGGATCCTCTTCCATGGCTACCGTATGCGGTGGATCCCTGACACTCATGAATTCCGGTGTACCAATTAGCAAGCACGTGGCTGGAATTGCCATGGGGTTGATCCTTGACAACGATCGCTATGCCATTCTAAGCGATATCCTCGGAGCCGAAGATCATTTGGGTGACATGGATTTCAAAGTGGCTGGTTCAAGGGAAGGAATTACAGCGATCCAACTAGACCTGAAAATTGAGGGCATTTCATTCGAACTTTTGACAGAAGCGCTGGAACAGGCGAAGAAAGGTCGTTTACATATATTGGATTTGATGGAAAAAGCTATTCCGGAGCCAGGAACTATCTCAGAATATGCCCCGAAGATCCTCAGTTTGCAAATTAATCCTCTCAAGATTGGAGAATTAATTGGTCCAGGTGGGAAAAACATCAAAAAGATCATAGCAGAAACTGAATGTGATATTAACGTAGATGATGATGGTGTGGTGACGATATCAAATTCAGATCTTAAAAAATGCGAGGCAGCCGTTGCCCTAGTCCGTGCAATCACAATGGAACCCGAGGTTGGACAGGAGTTCGAAGGAAATATCACACGCATAATGGATTTTGGCGCCTTTGTAGAATTTGTACCGGGACGAGAAGGATTGATCCATATTTCAGAATTAGACTGGGGTCATACAAAACGGGTTCAGGATGTCGTCAATATTGGCGACAAAGTACAGGTCAAACTGATACGAATTGACGACCAGGGTCGCTATGATTTCAGTCGGAAAGCTTTAATGCCGAAACCTGAAGGTTACAAACCTCCACCGCCGAGGGATAAGGGTCGGGATCGTGACAAAAATCGATCATCAAACAGACCTTTCAGGAAAAAAAGGTATTGATAACTCTTAAGCGTTATCTCAACATGTTCGATCTTCTGAGCTGAAAAAGGGTAGAATCGTAAAAATTGACTCACCCAACGATCATAAACAAAAATGTCATTGACATGGAATATGCGGTTCGCGGTCCTATACCCCAGAGAGCAGCGCAGCTCAAACAGCAAGGCAGGAAGATCATCCCCTGCAACATTGGAAATCCTCAAGCCCTTGGTCAGAAGCCGATTACATATTATCGCAGTGTTCTCTCGCTGCTGGAAGATCCTGGTAAAATTAGCCGAGAGAGAACACTTAAAAGTGCCGCTCTCCAGGGGATAGACCTGGTATCCGATTTTGCTTTAGAGACCAGTGAATTATTTTTATCTAAAATGGGTACCGGAATGGGTGCTTATACGGATAGCAAAGGGCCCCTTTTTATACGTGAGTCTGTCGCAGATTTTATCAATAAACGCGATGGCTTCACCGACCAAGGTTCAGATCTACAATCAAACCCGGATTACATATTTTTAACCGATGGAGCCAGCGAAGGAGCTAAAGCAGTGCTTGAATTACTTATCGCTGACGAGAACGACGGAGTTATGATTCCAACGCCACAATATCCGCTTTATTCGGCGACTATCCGGCGTTGCGGAGGGAAACAGATTAATTATTATCCTGATGAAGAACGCGGCTGGTTGATTGAGAGATCAACACTCGAAGATGCCTATGACAAAGCAGTGAAAATTGGAATAAACGTTAAAGTATTGGTGGTCATAAATCCTGCCAATCCTACCGGAGCCATCCTTGACTCAAAAAGTA
>JAZGBQ010000318.1:0-4783 GCA_036476435.1 Fidelibacterota bacterium | reverse complement strand
GAGGAATTAACGGTCTGTTCGGTAATCGCAGGAAGTGTTTCCAGAAGAATATCCTCACGATTATATGTACAAATTATGACGCTGATGTGAGGCAAATTATTTGGCATTATGAATTGGAACGGTAGAGATCATCATTTTCTAAAATTAGTAATTATTCCTTTTATACTTGAATTAATTGTACCCTTTGGATTGTGCAGCAGGGCTGAAATATAGGCCGAGGTCATGGGTTGTTTTGCTTTTATCTTTTTTAGACAAGTGAATAAATAATAAATACGACTGCCCGTATCTCGATTGCGAAGGGAAACCAGTGCATTGTCAGGATTATCCCAGCGCAGACGATGTATTGAAGACAGACGTTGAATTATTTTGATACCAGCCTGGAGTATCGCCCGGTCTTTGCTGCATTTTTGTTGGTGAGAGGTCTGCCGGAGCATTTTAATGACAGATGGATCAATTTGAGTAGACAGGTTTCTCTCGATTATTTCTCTCATAAATTTTAAATGATACTCTTCCACTTCATCTGAGTGAATAAAACACCGGCTGTCACTCCATACGCGCCGCTTGAGAAGACTTTCAGGCTGATTGGCTACTTGTGTAATGAAACTTGCACGACACCAAAGATCGTAATCTTCACATTGCATGGCATCAACCCGGTAATAATTCAAATCCTCTAGTACTGAACGACGCATCATTACCGAAGGTTGGGCAACAACGCAATCAAATTGTAAAAACCACGCTACAAGAAAGGGTTCACTCGGCACTTTCCAAATACCCTGTTTCTTTCCATCTGCGTCAATATCTTCTACCCAGGAGCCTAATACGCCCACTTCCGGATGATTGTCTAGGTATCGTACCTGTCTGGCAAAACGTTGCGGTTCACATAAGTCATCGGCATCCATTCTAGCGATGTATTTCCCTTTGGCTTCCTGACAACCTTTGTTTATAGCACGCACCAGTTTGACGTTTTCTTCTTCGTGGTAAACAATAATTCGCTTATCTTTTTCGGCATACTCGTTAAGAATGGCTAATGTATTGTCTTTAGATCCGTCATTAACAATAATGAACTCGAAATCAGAAAAGGTCTGGTCCAATACGCTCTGAATACTGGACGCTAAATAGCGCTCCCCATTATAAACGGACATTACAACACTTACGGTTGGATTTCCGTTATGCTTGTTGATCATTGTATTTTAAGGGAGTAAATAACTATTGTAGCACAGTACAAAACGTTGGCTGAAAGAATTCGGATTTCAAATGATTGGTTATCCAATAATTAAGTCAACGATAGCCAGAAGCCAGATGTGGTGAGTCATTTCAACAATGTTATAAGATTGACTGTTGACCCACACATTTATATCTCCAATCTGACGAAGAGGATTATCAGAATCAAAACCGCTAAACGTCACAAGCGATAACCCCTTATCTTTCGCATAATTCGCACCGTTGATTATGTTAGCCGATTGTCCACTCGAACTGATAAGAACAATCACGTCACCTTCATCTGCGTAATGTTCAATGGCTTTTAAAATCCAATTTTCGTAGCCATAATCATTAGCAAAACACGTGATCAGATCGGCCTCATTAAAGTTTATTCCACGAATCTTGGCAGTCTTTGTAAGATCCACTGCAAGGTGACTAGACATGGCAGCACTGCCACCATTTCCGGAGAAAATGATTTTATTTCCTTTGGTGTTTGCCTCGATCCAGAGTTCTTTTATTTCATGAAGTTTTTGAAAATCTTCTTCAGAATTAAGAAATGCCTGGTAGTTTTCAAAGTATTTTCTTAACCACTGGACATCATTTTCTTTTTTCTTCAACATTATCTCCTGTTATTAAAAATGATCTTACTTCCATCCCTTTCCAATAAAAATGGTAGTTCACGATAATTCTTTAGCATCTGCCGAACGCGATTTTGCTTTTCGCGTTGAACATATAACATAAGAAATCCCCCACCTCCGGCTCCTGAGATTTTCCCACCGAGAGCGCCACCATCCAATGCTGTTTTATACATATCGTTAATATCTTCGTTTGAGATTTTATCAGAAAGTGATTGTTTAAGTAACCAACCTTCGTGAAGAAGATTACCGGCGGCATCAAATGGAGGCTCGTTTTCTAATATGGTATTCAATAGTGGAACCTGATCTTTCATTTTCCGGAGAATATCACGGTGATCATCAGTCGATTTTTTCTGTTCCTTCAGAATTGTTGAAGATTTTCGGGTTAGATTGGTAAAGAACAGAAGAAGATTTGATCCCCATACGCGAAGGTTATCTACCGTGATTCTTATAGGATCAACTTGAACTTGGCCGTCAGGTTTGAACGTAATTCTTTTTGTTCCTCCGAAGGCCGCGATATACTGATCTTGCTTACCAATGGGGTTCTTAAGAATGTCAATTTCAATTTGACAAGCTTCCCGGGCAAGTCTTTCGGGTGATACCTGTTCACTTTTATAGGCATAAAATGCATTTAATAACCCAACGGTAACACTGCTGCTGCTACCTAAACCTGAACCTTCCGAAGGAATATCTGCCAATGTCTGGATTTCGACGCCCTTTTTGATTCCAGTGATCCGTATGGCTTCCCGAATGAGATCATGCTTAATATCATCGACATGCTTAACGATCTCTCTTTTGGTATAATTAAGAACAATGAGCTCATCAAACCGCTCTTTAATGATCACATGAATATATTTATCAATAGCCGATGAAATTACCTGTCCTTCTTCAACGGACCAAAAATCTTGTAAATCTGTGCCACCTCCAGTAAATGAAATTCTTAATGGTGTTTGTGAAATTATCATAGGTGAAGTTTAAGTTTAATTTTTTACGGGAATAAGTCTTTTTCCATCAATTACCGTATACGTTCCGTTGGATGATATATGATGGATTCCATCAGGATAACTGCTGATTGGATCCGGATTTAATGATCCCCAGTATTGTTCAGCATAAGTATCTTTTGTGAGCTCAATGATTTTGTTGAAAATAATGCTACCCCCATAAGTCCGGGTACAGTTTTGCGCTGGTCTTATCAAATTATTATTTAATTGAAAAATTGGACCAGCGGGCCTGGTTTTGGTCAGATCCGTTTTTACCGGATTATTTGGATGTGGTTTCCAGGGTCCCAGAAAGTCATTGGCGTAAAACAGGTAGAGTTTGTTTTGATCTTCGTCCTTAAAGTTGGCGACAAATAACCACCACATACCTTTATGGAATAATAGGGTAGGATCAACACCCGGAAAATCCGGTAATAGAACCTTTCGCTGGTCCCATTTATCCGGGAAGGAAATGGCTTGATAAATCACGACCTTACCGGATTGATATTGTTCAGGAATGCAATATAATTCGTTTTTGTCCTCCAACATAAACGGGTATGATAAATGGAAAGGTTGTTGAATAATTGGACGGGGATCAGAAAAAGAACTGAAATCAACTGTTTCTATGATAGAAATATGGCCTTTTTTTTGCTGGTAGTCAAATTCTTCAAAGATCAGGTAATGCTTATCGCTGCGGGAGATTAAAAAGGGATCTGCGTGAAATACACCAGTTGGAAGGGGAAGCCACTCCGGTTTTATTGGGTGATTATAATTCACATACGTCTGGATTTGATCCTTTAATATCCCAATTGTCCAGAGATCGGTTACCGATGATATCTGTCTCTTACGAGAAAAATATTCCTCGGATTTATTTCGCAATTGTTTTACATAAAATTGTAACATCTGTTTATTTGTTGGTCCCTTGGTAATAGGTGCATTGCTGTATGTCGATTTCTCAAACAAATTTCCTGTTTGACCGTCTAGTATCCGCCTGCAGATTGCAGCGGGCCATTCAGTGCCGCCCCTGAAGAGACGGTCTTTGTTACGTTTGTATGATTGGAAATGTGTATTGAATTTCCACTCGAATAAAACCAGGCCGTCATCTAACTTTTCTGTGAGTTTTTGCAGGATTGCACCACTTACCGGATCCTTATTAAAAACTTCCCAAAATCCAGGCGGACCACCGCGATATTTTAAATAATCACCGTGATGGTAAGACCATACACCAAATGTTGCTACATCCAGGATTTCACCGCGGATTATATTAAAAGCAAACCGAATTATTACATCTAATTGGTAAGATTCGATCAGCCTAATATCAGAATCACTAAAATACTGAGAAAATTTCCCTTTTAAGATCGGTTTGATAACTACTGCCTGTACATTTTTCAGGGTTTCATAAAGATTCTCAGGATTCTCACATTGCGGAATTGACAGTTTTCCAGAATAAGCCACATACCATTTCCACAACAAATTTTTCGAAATGAATTTTGGTGTTACCAGCCGCTGCTTAATAGCTCTTAATTTGATAAAAATTGATTTTGTAAGAGTATTTTTGTTCGGTTTTGGATTATGAGTAGATGGAAAATAGCCTTCTTCACCAATTAGGAGTTTCAAATCTACTTCAGGTATTTCGATAAGATTTTTGATTACATCAGCCTGCCAGGATGGGAACACGTAGCCCCTACACATGATTGCAATTCGTAATCTGTCTGGGGGTTTTGGCATCTTTTTAGGTGAAATTCTTGCGGATTAAATTGGAGGGAAAGAAGGGGATATTCAAATACGAATCCAGGTTTCAGGCAGTAGATCCTTAGTATCATTTTTTGAATTTTTAAACCAATTCTGAGGAGAACAAACGATCTTAGCCGGATTTTTATTCAACATCGCTGCCCACCATGAAAAACTGCTGTTAGCGATGATCTGATGACTGCAATGACTCATTAACCTAAGATCCTCAAAGTTTTTTTT
>JAZGBQ010000317.1:0-2352 GCA_036476435.1 Fidelibacterota bacterium | reverse complement strand
TACTAAGTACGCTTTTTGGATCTTCACACCACGTTCTTCAATCTCCGACACTGCTGTCATTGTTTTTACATGGCCTGGCCCGGAAACATGGGGACGCACTGTGGTCAGGTCTAATGTCAATTCCTTTATATAGGAGGCTTTCTTACCCGCGACCGGTAGATTCTTTTCAAGATCAATAAATCGCTGCAGATTCAATCTTGGATTTTCACCCTTTCCATCGAGATCCGATGGTATGCCGGATAAACCTCTTGATTTTACAAAGCCGATCCTTTGCTTCAGCCACTTTAAAACAGTTTCATCAATGGGGAATAATCCTGTTAAAGCTCCCCATTCAGTTGTCATGTTGGAAATTGTGAGTCTTTCATTTATCGAAAGATGCTCCACACCTGATCCTGAAAATTCAATAGCATGATTCAGAACCTCGTCCTTATTAAAGAGCCCAGCAAGTGTGATTATAATGTCTTTACCACTGACGCCCTTTGTTAGTCTCCCCTCCAAACTGACGCTCGCAACCGGAGGTATCTGCCACCAAGTTTGGCCGGTTGCCCAAAGAGCGGCGGCATCGGTTCGCACTACCGGAGTACCCAGGCATCCAATACCCCCATACATATTTGCGTGACTGTCGGAGGCCACCGCCATCTCACCTGGGAAGGCATAACCCTCCTCAACCATGATCTGGTGGCCAATTCCCCTGCCAGCGGGATAACAATCAACATCCATGGTTTTTGCAAATTCTTCGATATTCTCATATTTGGCAAGATTGGCCTTGCTTTTATCTTGGACATTGTGATCCAGGGTGAAAACGGGTTGACGCGGGAAAGCTATCTTCGAAGCACCGATCGCCTTGAACTTATTCATGACAGCCCCGGTATTATCATGAGTTAATACATGCGCCGGACGGATATTGATAAAATCACCCGAGTGCACTGTTTGTCCTTTTGACAAACCTACTGCAAAACTTTGAGCTATTTTCTCTGTCAAATTCTGCGTCATTTATATAAACCTATTCTGGTTTATTCCATATCATTCATTCATTTATTCATTCAAACTTTAAATGGTTCAAAGCTAACAAAATCAGCGTGATGCACGATGATAGATTCTACGGTACGCGTCCCAAGATCTCCTTCCTTCGAATGGGTGGCTATAATATGCTGAACTTCAGCTGGAAGACCAAAACGATCTGCTATTGCCACGCCACTAAAAGGATGCCTGAGAATTTTCCCTGTCGAACTGGTAGATAATTTTCCATCCTTAATTTTGTATTCTTTCAGCTTTCCAATATCAATTAAAATGGCACCGGTGATGAGAATATCCATATTGACATCAATCTCATCTACAAAATTTTCCTTCATTTTTCTGGCAATATCAACAGCCAGCTGTACACATGTGCGTTTATGATTAATAAAAGACACCTTGCAATCTTTTATCAGCAGAGAAAATGGGATCGTCTCCAGATCTTTCGCCGATAAAACACTGGCATCAAGTGCATAAGTCCAAGCATCTATGACCTTTGCCTTCAATTCATTGTCTTTGATCCATTGGATCTCCGGCCAGAGTGCCAGAACATCATCTCGTGTACTCATCCTTATTCCTTTATTTTATATATAGAATCGAGAACGGTCCCATCCACCCATTTTACAATTCCGATAATTTCCTCATCCAGATCTGGTTTTTTAGGTGGCCCTCCAATTAAATCATCAATTTCCGCCTTTATTTCTTCAATCGGTCGAACAGGTAATCTACTGTGCTTAGTGGCCTTGATCAGGTCCCTGCGCCGCGGATTAATTGCAATTCCCCTTTCAGTAACAACGACATCAATTAAGTCACCTGGTCCTACAAGCGTTGTTACTTCATCAACAATGATCGGTATCCGGTCCCTAAAAGCCGGGATCGGTAAAATTGTACATTTACTGAAGAGACAATTCTGCCAGCCACCAATACCATGCAGCATTTTCCCATCAGAATGAGTTACAACATTAGCATTGAAGTTTACATCGACTTCCGTCGCTCCTAACACCACAGCATCAACCATCGAGGCGAAATTCCCCTTACCATGATAATTATAACTTGTAAAAGGAGAAGTATTAATATGCCCACTATTCTCACGCATCGACCGGACGCCATCAAGGTCAAAAGTTTGGCCGTCCAAAATATAATCGGTGAGTCCTTCTTCTAACATTTCAACCAAATATTTTGTGGAACCACCTCGAATAAAGCGCGCCTTTATTCCCTGTTTCACCATCATTTCTTTTAAATAAATAGCAAAAGCTAGGGCTATACCGCCAGCACCGGCCTGGAAACTGAATCCGTTTTTCATTATTCCTGCCTCTTTAACGAATCTAGCAGTGAGTT
>JAZGBQ010000316.1:0-2506 GCA_036476435.1 Fidelibacterota bacterium | reverse complement strand
TCCTTTCGTAATCATCATTATCAACCAACCAGATTAACGAAAAATATTTAGTAAAATCTGTAATATTTCCCCACCCCTCTACCTCGTTATGATTCATTTCAGGTAGTTCATTATGAAATGCCACAATCTTTGAATTTTCACAAAACTGTCCCTTCCAACGTCGAGCAATAACTTCCGTTTTTAAGGCACTGCCTATCATTACAGGGATCTTACCATTGATGTCTTTAGCGAGATGATAGGTAGGATTAATTTCTTCCGGCTGAGAATAAAGTTCTCTTTTTTCATAAATTCGAGCGATCGAATTACTTATTTCTGAAAGAATATTTCCAGAGATAAGTTGCATTTTATTAAGGAGATACAAAATTGGAATGAACGATAATCCCAGCGCCGCTCGTGGTTGATAACCCGTTGGGATCTTTATAAAATCAAATCCATCTGCGATTAAAGAACTGCTTAATTCTCCACCTGTCGAAATGCCAGCAACGCGGCAGTTTTTTTCCTTTGCCGAACTGTAAATTGAAAGTGTTTCTTCCGTATTCCCTGAATACGATGAACATAGGACTAAGGTTGATTCATCAGCCCATTTCGGTAAAAAATAGTCGCGTATCACTATCAACGGGATCATTAAATCATCCTGAATAAGTACCCGTATAAGATCACCTCCAATAGCAGACCCGCCCATTCCGGCAAATAATATTTTTTTTATTCCCGAATAGTTATTACGTGGTGAGTATTGCTTCCCAATATTTTCTGCTTTTTCCATTTGCTCAGGAAAACGGTATATCATTTCATACATCTTATTTGTTGTAAAGGGTGCTTTACTCATGATTATTTTTTCCTATTCAGGACTACTTCGGTAAAACATTCCAACCATACCCGCTTTTTAACTGGTATAATTGTTAAATCTCTTTTTGCTGCTTCAATATATTGTTTAGCCAGTTGACTCGCCTCATCAAGTACGTCCAGATCCACTAAGTAACTTCTTAAATAATCAATACTTCCGCTCAGGTTCAGTTTTTGAATCTTATTCCAGGTCTTATCCCATCCGTCTGGATCAGCTGCCCTTGCTAATATTGACAATATAGTTTGTTTTCCGGAAACGATATCGCTTCCCAGGCTCTTCCCCATCGCTTTATCATCACTAAAAATTTCAAAAATATCGTCCTGAATCTGAAATGCATTACCAAGATTCAGACCGTATCGATGCAATTGATCAATAGTTTTCAGATCCTGATTCCCAAGGATACCTCCTAGTTCCGCACAAAGTCCGATCAGCCATCCAGTTTTTTTCTCGATCATCAATAGATAATTATCCAGGGTAATAGAATGATTGTGTTCAAATTCCTTGTCATACGCTTGTCCCTCACAAACAAAAAGAGTGGCTTTGTTGAATGCCTTTACAGCATGAAGTTGATTTATCTTTACTTCAGTTATAAATAACTGGGCAATGGCGTAAATGCCATCTCCCGCAAGGATTGCTGTGGACTCATCCCATTTTTTGTGGATCGTTAATTGTCCGTGTCGGAATTCATCCTGATCCATAATATCATCATGTACCAGCGTAAAATTGTGCAAAAGTTCTGCTGCCAACCCTGCATTAATTAGATCTGAATCATCTGCGTTATACACGCTGCCAACTAAATAAACTAGTATCGGACGCAGTCGTTTTCCTTCACCCTTAAGTACGTATCGAATCGGATCATACAGATAATTAGGTTGGTCAGACAGATGATAATTCCGCAATGCAGAATTGAAACGATTCCGTAATGTTGCCACTTTATCCTGAAAGGTTTTACTATCCAGTGTCAACTTCCAGTTCTCCAAATGATCTAAGTTTTGTTAACACCAGCATCTTTATTTCTTCCATTCTTTCAGATGAAATTGCTTCAAATCGGCAAACAATAACCGGCTGAGTATTTGAAGCTCTAACAAGTCCCCAGCCGTTACCGAAATTGATCCTTACACCATCAACAGTAATACAGTTATAATTTTCAGTAAAATAGGATTCTGCCTTCTTCGCGATCAGAAACTTTTCCTCATCTGATTTACAAGCCAACCGCATTTCAGGTGTAGAATAATAGACTGGTAATTCTGATCTCAATTCCGATAAAGTTTTTGTTGTTCGGGATAGCAGTTGGATTAATCGGGCAGCTACATAGATTCCATCATCATAGCCAAAATAATCGTCAGCGAAAAATATATGACCACTCATTTCTCCACCAAATTTACTATTTAGATCAGCCATTTTTTGTTTGATCAATGAGTGCCCGGTTTTCCACATAACTGGTTTTCCACCCAGATGAATAATGCTTTCCTCAAGTGCTTGAGAACATTTCACATCAAAAAGAATCTCGCCACCTGGTTCAATAACCTCAGGAAGGAAAAGAGACATTAGTTGATCAGCCCAGACAATTTCTCCGGTTTCATCTACTACGCCAACCCTGTCCGCATCTCCATCAAAAGCAACACCAACATCGTAGTCACCAGTCTGCATTAATTTTATCAG
>JAZGBQ010000315.1:0-2386 GCA_036476435.1 Fidelibacterota bacterium | reverse complement strand
GGCGATCAATCCTGTTTTGGATAAATACGCCTCGGGGATTGTTGAAAGGATGCGGGGCTACGGGAGTGATCGAACTCCATACGCGTGCTTTCCCGCGAAATCGCGGGAACCATTGATTCTTCATTAGTGCTTACCTTACCAGGAAGCTCCAAAGGTGCCAGTGAATCGATGCAGGCACTTTTCCCGGGTGTATTACACATATTTCCAATGTTGTGGGGCGGGGGACACAATGAAATGGAAAAGAATTCCGATTCATGATCGATATAAACAAAGCCCGGCAGATTGTTATGATGAATCTTCCTGAGACCAGGGTAGAAAGTCGTGATCTGCTTGCATCCCAGGGATTAAACCTTGCAGAGGATGTACGATCTGCAGAGCAGATGCCTGGTTTTTCAAACAGTGCGATGGATGGATTTGCCATTGCAATACCAACAGGTGTTACGGCGATTGAAACCAAGGATCAGATACCTGTGATAGGTGAATCACGGGCAGGTAAACCATTTAATAAAGTCTTGGATCCGGGCACAGCTGTTGCCATTTCAACCGGAGCGATGATCCCCGAAGGAACTGATCGAATTATACCTGTGGAACACTGTACAAAACTGGGTCAGAAAATTCAAATTAACCACGTCGGTAAACCCGGTTCACATATCAGATTTAAGGGTGAAGAAGTAAAAGCTGATGAAGTGATTGCTCATAAATTTCAGATGCTTACACCACCACTGCTCTCTTTTCTTGGAAGTTTTGGAGTGACAATAGTTAAAGTTTTCGCCCCTCCGCGAATAAGCATCTTAACAACCGGAGAGGAATTGGTACCACTGGGTCAAATACTTGATAAAGGACAGATAAGGGATACAAACAGCATTTTTATTCAGGCACTGCTTCACGAAATGAATATAACTCCTGTGATGCTGGAGCATATCGCTGATGATCTGAATGCAACTGAAAGTACAATTCGAAAGGCTGCGGATTTATCCGATATCATCATCATTTGTGGCGGTGTATCTGTCGGAAAACATGACCATGTAAAATCAGCTGCGGAAAAATTAGGATTCGAACGACGATTGTGGAAAGTTGCTCAAAAACCAGGTAAGCCATTCTACTTTGCTTCTAAGAACGGTGTCAGCCTATTCGGCTTACCCGGTAATCCGGGATCAGTTGCCGCAACCAGTGTGGTTTATTTGTATCCAGCCATAAGGTCATTATTAGGCCATTCAGAATCAAATCAGCCAATAGTTCGTGGTCGATTCGGAAATGGATTAAATAATTTGAAGCCTGGAAGAGCTAAAATTCATATTGTGAAGATCAATTCCATAAGTGCTGGGATCGCAACTATAGAGACCGTTGAAAACCAGAAATCACACATGTTGTCAGGACCAGTAAATGGAGATGGATTTGTAATAATACCAGAAGATGTAAAAATAATAGAAACCAAAAAAACATTCCGTGTCGTACTATTTCCATGGTTCAGTAAAGGAAAATTATGATGAATATACATGATGATTTAGTGCAGGGGAATATTGAGGCAATCTGTGTCAGCCGCAAAAAAGGAATCGTCAAGAAAGAAGTGAAGTATGCTGAATTCCGAATAGATCATGGCATTGTTGGAGATGCCCATGCCGGTAAATGGCATCGACAGGTATCGCTGCTGGCAAAAGAAGATATCGATGTAATGAGAATTAAGATCCCGCGATTGGCTAATGGCGCGTTCGCGGAGAATATCGTGACAAAAGGTTTAGAGCTAAAATACCTTTCGATAGGCGATCGAATAAAATTAGGATCTTCTATAATATTAGAAGTAACTCAGAAAGGTAAAGAATGTCACACGTCCTGTGCAATCCGTAATATTGTGGGAGACTGTATTATGCCTCGCGAAGGACTCTTTTGTCAGGTAATTAAGGGCGGCCGCTTACTGCCCGGAGATTCGATGTCATTATTGAACTGGTCGTTTGATTAAGATTCAGAGTGAGAATTCAGGATAGTGTACATTGCTTTGATCTTAGAAACACGAACCTGGTCGGTCATAGCAAATTAGGAAACAAGAATTTTTGCAAGTTGACCTGATAACATATCACTTTTTGTGCTTGGGATTAAAATTCCAGATGACCAATTGATACCGTCGCCATAGATAGGGGATTGGGAAAGTCACCAGATGCACAAGGCGTGTGAAGGGAAACATGGCGATGATGAGAAAAGCGCCTAACATATGCAGCTTGACAACAAAAGGCAAGGCGGTGACGAACTGAATTTGGGGATTGAGCTTGAAAAGTGAGGTTAACCAGGGAACCGCTGTATGTAGATACCAATCCGCTCCCCATCGATAGAAAAGTGCCACCCAGAACCCCAACACCACCTGACCCAGCAGGGCTGCTAACAACGCCCAATC
>JAZGBQ010000314.1:0-4717 GCA_036476435.1 Fidelibacterota bacterium | reverse complement strand
CCAAATTGATAGAAATGTTGTGAAAGTAAAATTTGTTGCATGCACCGAATCCCAATTTCTGAGAGCAATTAGAGTTCCAAGAAGAAATGGGATATATAAGATCCCCATGAAGGTAACAGAAAGATTCATCGTTGGATTTGGTATTTTGCGAAATAATTCAAATAGCAGTCCCAACATGATAATTCCAGTCAAAAGCGTAATTACTTCCAGTGTTGAGAATGAAGGGCTAAAGAAATAATAGAATGCAATTAAAATGGTGGCTATTTCTCCCAACCACACAAGCGGTGTTACATCCTTGACCTTGATAATCGAATAGAATTCATAGAGAGCAATGACCATTACCACTCCTATGAACAATCCAAATAAGTAACCACCTGTATATATTACCACTAATATTCCGGGAATCCCCAGAACGTTCACCAGCATTCTGTTTGACAACTTATCAGTCATACAATAGTTGTGAAAATAAGTACGAAAAATACAGCATATTGTAAGTCGGTTACAATGTCGATTTACCCCAGAGATATATCTTTGGGAACATAAAATTCATACGCTTTTGGAATAACGGTCACATCGATTGGAGTACTCCCGATTGTCTCCCCATCAATATTCATTGGATCTTGTCGATCAGGCGTTATGGAGTAGCTGCTTACCTGGTGATATTCCACTAATTCGGATTTGATATGATCACCGGTATATATTTTTGGAAAAACATTCAAGATCTTCTTGCGGTTGGTTTCCCTGACAATAATAATATCGATAAGCCCATCATCAAGCAGGGCACGCGGTGCCATACGCATTGCACTGCCTGTATGTTGTGTTATACTTCCCAGGATAAAAATAAATTTTTCGTCAAAAGTTTTATCTTCCAAGGTGAGCCTGGCATGTCGTTTTTTTATCGACATGATCTCCATCAGGGCCGAATAGGTATACCTGCTCTCCCCCATCCAGCGAACACCTTCAGCCCGAAGATTAATATCCGTAACCAATCCCCATCCAACAATATTAAAGGCGTAGACGGTCTTGTGATCCATCTCGACCTTGGCGACATCAAAGTTCCTTGTGTTACCTTTGACTTTATTTCGAGTGGCTTCCGCGGGATCAAGACACTTTAAATCATGCATTAGCGAATTACCGGTTCCTGCAGGAATAAGTCCAATTGGAAGATTTTTTTTATCGGGACGCGTGAATAAGCCGTTGATGACCTCATGCATTGTTCCATCACCGCCCACAATTGTAATGCATTCATAACCTTCAATTTCTACCGTCCTGGCAATATCTTTAGCATGACCGGCATATTGTGTTTCAATGATACTAAGTTCGATACCGCCGGCGTCAAAAATCGGTTTAATTTGATTCAAAATTGTCAGTCCGCTTTTTATTCCGCCGGTAGGATTAACTATAAGGATGATACGTCTTGGTTTCATATTCAGTCCTTTTTTTTCCAGTACTGGTTATTTCCTAACTCGATCACCTCGATCTTTACACGTGCGGTGCCTTTTCCAATGAATCCGAGTTTGAGTGCTGCACCGTAAGAGCAATCCAATATACGGTTTTTAACAAATGGTCCACGGTCGTTGATACGCAAAATAATCACTTTCTTATTCTCTAAATTTGTTACCCTGATAATTGTGTTCAAAGGTAATGTATTATGAGCTGCAGTCATCCCATACATATCGTAGACCTCCCCATTTGCTGTCAATTTCCCATGAAAGTCATCAGCGTAGTATGAACTCACCCCGTATTCAACTGCGCCAACAGAAGATAAGGCCACAGCACCTTTTGTCTTGGTTCCCGGATCAGCCGTATAGCGCGGTGAACTGGAACAATCCACGAGAACTGCCGTCGCGGCTAAGAATAAGAGAATAATGTTCATGAAATTCCTCATATCATCCCGTTACACTTTTGTTACGGGTCTTTAACCTGCCAATCAGATCATTGAAGTTGGAGATCTTATTGGTATCAAGAAAACTCTCGATCCCAACCACAATTTCTGGCCCTGAATTCGGATCCCGAAAACTTGCTGTGCCTACTTGAATCGCGGTAGCACCGGCAAGGATGTATTCGACTGCATCACTTGCATTGACTATCCCCCCAATTCCTATTACCGGAATTGACAGCGCAGTGAATAGCTTATGAACCATGGCCAATCCTATAGGTTTAATTGCCGGACCGGATAATCCACCATAAGTAGTAGAGATATTACTGGTTCTTGAATTAATGTCAACTGACATGCCAATAACAGTATTAATGGCTGATACGGCGTCAGCCCCAGCCTCCTGGGCACTTTTACCTATGGCAGTTATATCGGTAACATTCGGACTCAATTTCATAATAAGTAACCGGTCCGTTGCTTTCCTGAGTTTTTCTGTAAGCCTGGCCGTAAGATCGGCGTCAATACCGAATTCCATTCCTCCTTTACTTACATTAGGACATGAGATGTTTATCTCATATCCAATAATATTAGAAGATACAGATTCTATTAATTTAAGTGTTTCACAATATTCCGTTTCCGTTGACCCGGCAATATTTACAATGACCTTTGGTAAGAATGATTTATCATATTGTGGTAATATTTCCTTGACAAATGTCTCTGAACCAACATTCGCCAACCCAATGGAGTTAATCATCCCTGAGAGTGTTTCGACTATTCTCGGTGGTGGATTACCCTCCCGTGGTAAAAGCGTGATGGATTTTGTGATAATAGCTCCCAGAAGACCAATGTTCACTGTATCAGCTAGTTCGATGCCGTATCCAAAAGTACCCGACGCCATAAAGACCTGATTCTTAAAAGTAGCATTTCCTATTGATATGTTTATATCAGTCAAAAAGCACCTCGTTTGCTTCGTATACAGGACCATCTTCGCATACTAGGGAATATTTTTGATGATAGGTATGCTCATCGATAGATTTTCTATTGGAATTCCTTCTGATTACACAGCCCTGGCAAATACCAAAACCGCATGCCATATAACTTTCTACTGCGAGTTGTGCCTGTATATTTTGTGAAATTGCGAATCTTTGCAGTGTGCTAAGCATCATTTCTGGACCACAGGCAAATAATTTCCCATTTTTTTCCGAAATTGAAAGCATTTGAAGTGCGTCGAGTACAGTTCCGTTAACACCAATGGAGCCATCATCGGTTGTCAGATACAACCGATTTGAAGGATCATGACTTAAAAAGTGTTCCTGACCTGTTTTTGCCCCGACGATTAGAATTGATTGGATTCCCATACGTTGACAATGTTCGTGCAGGAATAAGATTGGAGCCAATCCAACTCCGCCACCAATCAATATGGGTGTTTTAACACTATCCCAACCAGTGAAATTATTCCCGAGCGGACCTAATATATTTATTGAATCACCTTTAATTTTTTTTGACAGTTCATGCGTACCACTGCCAAAGATCTTATAAATAATCGATAGTACATCCTGCCGAGCCCCTGCTATACTCATTGGGCGACGAAGTGGACGTTCCCAGTTTTCATTGATCTGGATTGATATGAATTGCCCTGGAAGCAAATCCTGGGATGATATGTTCGAAGATCTGAATGACATCTCCCACAGCCCGGCTGCGAGCTGTGTATTGGCAACTATTTCACAGTCTTCTATGATCATCAATTAGTACGGTCTATCTAACAATTTACTGCTCCTCACCGGAAATGAGATTAAGAATTATTTGATATCGGGGACCAGAAACTTTCGCCTGCTCACTTTCCGGATACTGCTCATGTAAAAAACTGTAATATTTGAGTGCACTGTCCGGATCGGACGCAATTTCATCAAAGTAATAAGCCAGGAAGTAGGCAGCAGAAGAGATCGTTTCAGGGGTATTCCTGGAAAACAAAATTGTACGGTAAGGCTTAAGATTACCCGCGAGCCCATTGTCCGCTGATAATTCTGCATTGTATAGTGCCCGGTCAGCACTAAGATGTTCAGTAGTAGAGTCCGTTGATCCTTTGATTGGAATCCTTAAAACCCGTGCATATTCCGTATCACCAAATTTTTCCTGAAGCGTATTATTTACTTCCATTGCAAGGGTTGAATCGCCCTTTTGATAATAAAGACTGTTTAATGCATACAAGGATTTAGGATAATAATCTTTATGTTGGTAATTCTCGATTTTCTTAAAACTTTCGATCGATTTTCCAAGATTTTCAAAATGAAAGCCGTCAAGCTCCCCAAGCGTATAATAATTCTTTGATATTGCTTCAACAAATTGTTCTTCTGTCATATTCGCAGGCAGGCTGAAGGCTTCAGAGTTGTCCAGAGAATCTGCAACTAGAGACGAATTAAGTTCCTCCACTACTTTTTTGGCAGCGAAATATGCCTGTAATTCTCTAACACGTGTCCGGCTGCCAGGTGCGAATGTTGAAGCACTGCTCTCACGCGGAACATAGCTATAATTCTGTAGCGCTTTTTCATAATCAACCAACTTCCTTAAATAGATATTCCCAAGGATAAAATACGCTTCTGCAGACACTAGTGTCCTTGGATAATCTTTAACGATCGTTTCAAGTCTCAAAATAGTGGCTTCTAACTGATTATTTCCAAAATAAGTCTTTGCTAATTCCAGCTCAAGTTCATCATGGATTTTCTGAAAACTGTCATTGAATAACAGATTACGGATCTTCTTAGTAGCCGCATCGATATCATTAAGGAATCGATAGGATTTTACTACATTGAGGTGAGCGGTATGAACCTGATTTACAATATT
>JAZGBQ010000313.1:0-3212 GCA_036476435.1 Fidelibacterota bacterium | reverse complement strand
GAAATTTAATGATATGATGTACGCCCTCAGTTTGGAGAACATCAAGATAATCTTTTAACTCAATGTAGGCAAAAATATAACTGCGGAATAATGGATCATCGATCCATTTGGTCCTGTCGCTCCACTTTCTCTTACGGCGGATTAATGGTAAGTAAGCCTCTATTCCCTTATCAGAAAAAAGACTATTTACAACTTTTTCACGGCGAGATTTTGTATAAACTGCGATCCAGTTGGGCACTATTTCAATGCCTCATTTATTATCATTTCAATTAAATCAGTAAATGAATGCCCATTTGCTTTAGCAGCTTTAGGCACCAAACTTGTGCTGGTCATTCCCGGTAGCGTATTTAATTCTAAGAACCATGGCTGATTATTGTCGTCCAATCGAAAATCAGCCCGGCCGTAGTCCTCACAATTCAAAATTCTAAATATTTCCAATGCCATATCACTCATCTTCTCACTCACAGACTCATCAAGTTTAGCCGGGCATACATATGAACTCATGCCTTCTTGGTATTTGCATTCATAATCATATAACCCGTGCTGCGGGATGATCTCGACCAGTGGTAACGAAGTTTGACCTACCAGTGCCGCAGTCAACTCACGGCCGCTGATATATTGTTCGACTATGATTTCATTACTGAACTGAAAAGCAAGATCAAGGGCACCATACCATGCTTCCTCATTTTTGACAATTGTCAGACCGATTGTGCTGCCGAGATCATTGGGTTTTACGACCAACGGTAAACGAAGCGGTCCAAGATTTTCCAGTTTTTCTTTTTTATTTATTAAAACCCAGTTTGGTGTCGGTAATTTTGCAGCCCGGACTAGGGTTTTACTGACGTTCTTATCCATGCAAATGGCAGATCCCAAGACACCTGATCCAGTATAGGGCACTTGCAAAGAATCAAGAAAACCTTGTATGACTCCATTCTCTCCTTCGCCACCATGTAGAACGCTGAAAACAATATCTGAAGATAAGATTGGATCAATGATATCGGAAATATTGTTATCTACTTCTATAGTAATTGGTGTATAGCCAAGATCTCGGCAGGCCCTTACGACTGCTAATCCGGAGTTGATGGAGACTTCCCGTTCCGGTGAGTTACCACCCATTAAAATAGCAACACGTTTCATCCCAACAGCTCTAGTAATTTTGCACCTTCCATCAAGTTATCCGCGGTAAAAGTCGGAACAATCCCCGCGGGTAAGGTGTCTTGAGTCAATTTCCCTCGGCCAGTTAAAACCAGCATTGTGTCCATCTTCAAGCGTTGACCGACTTGAATATCAGCAACATCATCTCCGATTATCAGACATTTTTTAAAATCAATATTGTGGTCTTCGGCAGCTTCCAGAAACATCCCAATTTCTGGTTTTCGCCGGTCTGATTCAGTATTTGGGTGGTCAGCGCAGTAATAAATGCCGAGTAACCGAAGTTCATTAACTTGAAATTGACTACGAATGAAATCATGAATCTCTTCAAGATTTTCTTCGTTTATCAATCCTCGTGCAATACCCGATTGATTTGTAACAATGCAAAATCTGTTACCATGCAAAGCCATTCGGATTAAAGCCGGGATCGTAAAACCGTAAAATTCATATTGTTCCAAATGATTAATATAACCAGGGTCAAAATTCAAAGTCCCATCACGATCAAGGAATACTGTATCATATTTCTTCATCATGATAACCCACTTTTTTCTACTGAGGTAAATTTTACTGAACTTTGTATAAAGTATATCGCCCCAAATAAAGCCAAGGGTAAGAATCCAACAGCGTGGGCTAATACAGCAAATCCCTGACTTTCAACTTTGGCAGCATCAAAGAGGTTCATTAAAACAAAAACTGTTACAGCATGATAGGTCCCAACGTAACCAGGTGCCGCAGGGATAAGTATGGATAAAGTAGTCGCTATAAGAAGAATTCCGGCACCGATCCATCCTACCGATAGATTTATTGCAATGACAACAATCCCCATTGAAACATAATACAATCCCCATAAAAGTGCGGTTGTACTAATAATGAGAATCCCATGCGGTGTGTTTCTCAACCCCGTTAATCCCTCTAGAATTCCGGATATTACTCGGGCCAACTTCCGCACAATCGGCCGATTTGATTTTAAGGCAACCATGATAACTTTATTGGCAGTCACATTTTCTTTTTCTAGATTCAGAATCAAAATAAATACAAGGACAGTTAATCCCATTATGACATAAATAAGCCAACCCGTCCATTCTGCCAAAGGAAAAAGAAATAAAAAGATCATTATGAAAAATGTCAGGCCAACCATATCCAATACACGTTCCAAAACAATCGTTCCGATTATAGTTGGCATTGGCAGAGAGCTGGATGCCTTCAGGGCATAACCGCGTAATAATTCACCAAGTCTAAACGGTAGTACACTGTTTCCGAAATACCCTATCATGCAAGATTTAAATAGAGTATAGACCTTAATATCTTGACCTGGTATTATGAGAAAACGCCAGCGGACAGCACGGATGTATACACTAAAAACCGTTATTAAAGCTGCTCCCAGGATCAGAAAGATATTCACATTAGAAATAAACCTCCAGAACTCAAGCCAGTCTATTCGGTAAAAAGCATATAGTAATCCCATTATGCTCAGACATACCGCAACCCCGGTTTTTATCCATTTATTCACGGAGATCTATTACTTCCCACCCGTCTTCATCATAAGCGGTAAAATCTGACTGACCTGATAATGATTTAAACGAATTTATGAGTATCTGGATGTTTGATCCATTGTCCTCAAACGAAATTTTCTCGGGATTGTAAAAGTATTTAGATATCCACATCGATCCTGATGTATCAAGTTCTTTAATTATAAAATCCACTCGATGTGATCGATGTTCCTCACCAACATTTGTAACATCGACGTTGTTAAAATCACCTGAGAGTAATGTAAACATGGTAAAATCATCTCGGAAATATTGATCAATCAGTAAATTCTTTTCATAAAGATCGAAGGTATAGATGGTATCCTGATCTACTTTGATAATTTGATCATCAGCTATATATATGAATTGTTTCACATTTAATATTTGAATGGATGCCTCATTATTCCATGTTTCACCTTCTTGGTCCTGATTAATAACTAAATTCATACTGACTCCTTCAGGATCGTTTAACCTAGCCTGTAAAGAATCAAGTATAGGATTATCAAATGCGAATAATCCGGGACCTAGAAAAAT
>JAZGBQ010000312.1:0-2995 GCA_036476435.1 Fidelibacterota bacterium | reverse complement strand
ACCGGGAAATTACATTAACTTGGGTAAAACACCCTGATCCACATGTAAAAGTATATCATATAAGTAGAAGTTTGGATCCTACCAGTATGTTTACATACCATAATGGCCTGGCAGAGGATAAAACTTCCTATACCGATAAAAATTTGATCAACGGTCAAACGTATTATTATAAAATTTGGGTATCCACTGATGCTGGATATACAAGCGTGACGTCAGAAATAGTAAGCGCCACGTCAGAATTTTCAGGTCTTTCAACACCTGAAAATTTTACAGCATTAGGGGGTGATAATCAGGTACTCTTACACTGGGAAGATTCCCCCGAACCTGAGGTAACAAATTACCATATTGTTAAAGGGGAAGAAATAAATGGGATGCTCAATTATTTAATCGGACTAAACGGCAATACTACATCTTATACAGATAATGACGTGGTCAATGAACATACGTACTATTACAGTATTTGGGCGACTGATGCTCAGGGTAGAACCAGTTCAAGATCTGAGGTAATAAGTGGGACACCTACTGGACTACTTGGTTTGGATGATTTTGAAGCCGGTTATAATTTACCAGAAAGATATGTTTTGCAGCAGAATTATGCCAATCCCTTTAACTCAAGCACAACAATTTATTATACATTACCTGAACGTACTGATGTACTAGTTACGATTTACAATATGCTTGGTAGGCAAATCTGTGGACTGGAAGCTGGCACTAAAGATCCAGGACTTCACAGCGTTCAATGGAATGGCTTAGATGATTCAGACAATCCGGCTGTTGCGGGTATTTATTTATATCAGATACAAGCAGGACAGTTTGTACAGACCAGGAAATTGGTGTTGTTAAAGTAGATACCATATAGAATCAAATTAGTGGAAAGGATAGGAAACGGCTGATTCCCAATATTTCAGGCTACACCAAAGAATTAAGGTGTCAATTAGACCTGCGTTTTTTTGAATTGATTCCACGAAATTGGATCTCCCCAATTTGACAGCGGGACTTTGAGAATTTCCTGTTTCTCTTCCTGACTCCCCCCGTATGTATCCACTCCCTCGACCAAAAATTTAACATGATATCCTCGAAATCTAAGCTCCTGCGCTGTGCACAAGATACAGCAATCCAATGTCAAACCAATAAGTACTACAGCATCGCCGTCTTCCGGAGCTCCTAAATTAACCTTTGTCCAGTCTGTAAAGGCCGCCGGATCAGGATAAGGAATCCCTGCAGGCTTTCCAGGCACACCGCGATTCTCACGAATCCATATGGGAGAATTCATACTTTTAATCCAAACATTTGAGTTTTTAACATCGTCCGGAATTTCTGATATGTAACCATCTGTTCCCGGCACACAACATTCAAATTCGTCTCCTGGACGCGGCAACCTGTAATCGGAAATAATCTCTGCAATCTTTATATTGTACTTTCGAACATATGGGATCAGCACGTTTTTGATGAATTCGGTGCAGGGTCTGGGAATATAACATAATCCTTTCTCAGCTGAGAAATCCTTCTGAAAATCAACAGAAACTAGTTTCACGGATTTCATTATTTTAATACTCTCCTGTATTACTGCTGATAATTCTGTCCCAGTGTTGTAATGGCCAGCGCGAAATCTCCAACCGTATCATTAATTAATCAAGTCCATCCTTCAAGTGATCGACAACTGTATTAACGGTTTTTTCAAAGTCACTTGAGCTATCAAAATATTTCAGGCCATATTTACCGCATTCTTTTTGTAGATAAATACTCAGTTTTTTTAACCGCTCAATGGTTTTAACTATATCATGGTCGTTAAGATCTTTCAACCAGTCATTATATCTGCCCCTGAAACTTCGTATCTGATGCAATTTTTCCGTCGTATCGACATTCGTAAATCCAATAAAACTAATGTTAAGATATCCTTCAAACTCGTTGTTCAGTTTCCAAGCATGACTGGGGTGAATTTGCGCTCCTTCAATTAGATAGTCGAATTTATTCTCTATCATAGCAACTACCATTGAATTCACGATCGGCCAGAGCTTCTCTCCAACAGTTAATTCATGATCATTGGGATTGACCCCATATTCAGGTAAACCATTTGCAAGACCCATCATAAGATAGTCCAGGTCAAAGAATGGAATTCCCGTCTCAGATAGGAATTTCCTCGCTATAGTGGACTTTCCTGCTCGCGGCGCACCGCCAAGAAGATAAATCATTAGGTTCCCTCTTTTCTCTTGCAGCAACAGACTGGAGAATTTAATTAATCGTTAAATTGGATGCATAAAGTACTAATATATATCGATATTTTACTTTGGTTCACTTTGAATGTTAAATGAATAAATTAATTATTGACCTTGCATCTTGTCGTATTATCTTGAAAAGGGATAATTTATTTAATGTACCGTCAAATTCCTGATAATATTCCTTGTAGGTCGTAAAATTACAGAATGAATATTTTTCCAATAAAAACAATAGTTATATGTGCCATTTTTTTATCAATATTATCTTCACAAACCTTCGAAACAATTTCCAACAAAAGTTATGGAACCCGAATTGATGGTGATTCTGTAAACGTCACCTTTTGGATTACTGTTCCATTTTGGACACCGCAAAGTGATACAGTATTTATTATTGGAAGCCTTCCGTCACTTGGAAACTCCACGGATTTTAGGGCAATTCCTTTTGAGAAAGTCAATGATGTTACGTGGATCAAGAAAATCAAGTTGCCAGTCGGTGTTGATATAGCGTATCAATATTCCAGAGGAACACAAAATTCAAGTTCAGATGACGAACATTTAATAAATATTAGCAACAATGACAGCATCTATTACGATGCAGTAGTGAACTGGAATGATTTAGATGTCCCGATTGTACCAAATGACAGTTTTATCAGTGCAGCGGCTCTTGTTGATTTTCCAGTCCCATTTGTAATTGATTCCTGGTGGGATCAGAGTGGATCGGGTGAATATTCTTCACTTGATACAACACTTATAACAATTCGTGATAGAGCTGGACTAAA
>JAZGBQ010000311.1:0-9096 GCA_036476435.1 Fidelibacterota bacterium | reverse complement strand
GTGCTCAGTCAATAGTATTTTGCATTTATGCTGTTTTTTTATTAATCAGCATCACGAGTTCGTTGTAGCACGATACACTATTAGAACCGCCTTATTACCAACTAACGGCGGTCACTTGTGATTATCTTTTTTTTGGGGGGAAATGCGTGAAGGAAAAATTGAAAATTTTTCTCAAACTATTTAGTTGAATAAAATCTTTTTTTAAAAAACGTGGTACTTTAATGTGCCTTCACACAATCCCGTCCCGACGCGAAACTAATGGAATTATTGACAGTACTCAAGTTATTTATTTAATCCTATGAAGTTTGATTATAAGAATTAATTTAAAGTAAATTGAATGGTCGTGATTTGGGCTTGATTGCCGCGACATAAAAAAAGGAGCTAAAAAGGCAAGACACATGCCGGTTTAGAGCCGGTGTTTTTATTATGAGTACTAATACAGAAAAAACAAATAAGTACAACAGCGCTAATCTCATCGACCAATTGAATAAGCGTATTTTGGTCCTTGATGGGGCTATGGGCACTATGGTACAATCATTTGCGCTCGATGAAAATGATTTTCGCGGATCAATTTTAAGCAACCATCCTGGTGAGCTGATGGGAAATAATGAACTTCTTTCCTTAACAAAACCAGAGGTGATTGAATCGATCCATCGCTCTTTTCTTAAAGCGGGCGCTGATATCATCGAGACCAACACCTTTAATGGTAATAGAATCTCCCAATCGGATTTCAGTACAGAGAACCTGATTCATGACATGAATTTTGCCGCTGCAAGAATCGCAAGAAAGGTCGCAGATGAAACAAGCCAGGTAGATCCAGATAAACCTCGCTTCGTCTGTGGAGCGCTGGGGCCGACCAATAAAATGGCTTCGTTATCACCAGATATTCAGAACCCGCAGCTTCGATCTTTTGATTTTGATGATTTTAAAGATGCATATTATGAACAAGCGATCGGCTTAATAGAGGGAGGTGTCGATTGCCTTATGGTAGAAACGGTCTTTGACACACTTAATGCCAAAGCTGCTCTGGTAGCTATTGATGAAGCCTTCACCGTATCGGGATCGCAGCTGCCATTAATGATTTCTGTGACTATAACTGACGCTAGTGGAAGAACGCTTTCAGGACAAACAGTCGAGGCATTTTGGTCCTCTGTAAATCATGCAAATTTGTTGACCGCAGGAATTAATTGTGCGTTAGGAGCGGAACTAATTGAGCCATACCTAAAGGATTTGGCAAGAATTTGTGATCGCTATGTTAGTGTGCATCCAAATGCGGGTTTGCCTAATGAATTGGGTGAATATGACGAATCACCGGAAATCACAGCAGAATTCATTGGACGTTTTTGTCGGGAGGGATTAGTCAATATTGTCGGTGGATGCTGCGGTACGACGCCTGAGCATATCCGAGCGATGACTGAAACGGTACAAGGTATCACTCCTCGAAAGTTTTAGTGGTCGTGACTACTTTTTCCATTTTTAGCGGACTTGAATCCCTTGTCATCCGACCTGATTCATTATTCGTTAACGTTGGTGAACGGACAAATGTGTCGGGTTCGGTAAAATTCCGGCGTTTAATCTTGTCGGAAAATTATGAAGAGGCATTGGAAGTTGCCCGGCAGCAAATTCAAAATGGAGCCCAGATTATTGATGTGAATCTTGATGATGCCTTGTTGGATTCGGAAAAAGTGATGCAAACCTTCCTTCGCTATATTGCTGGTGAACCGGATATTGCCAAGGTCCCGATTATGATCGATTCTTCAAAATGGTCGGTGATAGAAACTGGATTAAAAAATATTCAGGGCAAAGGCATCGTTAACAGCATCAGTTTGAAAGAAGGAGAAAAACTATTCCTGGAACAAGCGGCGCTAATTCGTAAATATGGTGCGGGTGTAGTTGTGATGGCATTTGATGAGCAGGGACAAGCCGACACTTATGATCGCAAAGTGGAGATCTGTACTCGTAATTATGATCTATTAGTAAAAAAGGCCGGTTTTTTACCGCAGGATATAATCTTGGATCCCAATATCTTTGCCATCGCAACCGGAATCCCTGAGCATAATTACTATGCCATGGATTATATTGAAGCGTGCCGTACTATCAAACAGACCTTGCCCGGATGCCTTGTCAGCGGCGGGGTCAGTAACCTTTCCTTTTCATTTCGAGGAAATAACCATATTCGCGAGGCGATGCATTCCATATTCCTGTATCATGCAATCAAAGCAGGTATGGATATGGGTATCGTGAATCCAGGTCAATTAACCGTATATGATGATATCCCCCCAGATTTGAAAGACGCAATTGAAAATGTCCTGTTCAATCGTACCGATGATGCTACTGAAAAACTGCTTGCAATTGCCATGGAATTTAAAGGGTCCGTAAAAACCGACCGAATCGGTCAAACTTGGAGGAAGAAACCATTACTCGACCGTATCAAGCATTCACTGGTAGAAGGTCTGCAGGAATTCGTCGAGGCAGATATGAATGTTGCGTTGGAGACGTTTGCTGACCCGCTGGATATAATTGAGGGACCTTTAATGCAGGGAATGGATATCGTTGGTGACCTGTTTGGTTCGGGAAAGATGTTTCTGCCGCAAGTAGTTAAAAGTGCCCGTGTAATGAAAAAATCCGTCAACTATCTTGAGCCGTTTATTAACGAAAAAACGGATCGTGCCAGGCTTAAAGAAAGAGGCACGATACTTCTGGCTACGGTCAAGGGAGATGTCCATGATATTGGGAAAAATATTGTCGGAACGATTCTTCAGTGCAATAATTATAAAGTGATCGATTTAGGTGTAATGGTTCCTTATCAAAAAATTATTAGCACGGCATTAAGGGAAAAGGTTGATATTATTGGATTAAGTGGTTTGATCACTCCGTCCCTTGATCAAATGGTCCAGGTCGCGAAAGAATTCGCAAATCGAGGGATCGCCGTTCCTCTTCTTATCGGCGGTGCTACAACCTCACAGACGCACACTGCTTTGAGAATTGAACCGAAATACAAAAGGACGGTCTATGTTCGGGATGCATCAAGAGCTATAGGAATAGTGGCTAAATTACTGGATCCCCAAAAACGTTCCATCTATTTGCAGCAGGTAAATGATGACTATGAAAATATTCGAGATAATTATGGGAAACAAACTGCTGTCAGTAGAATAATACCACTTCAAGAAGCTCGGGAAAATAACTTTATGGAGGACTGGAACAAATTTAAACCGATGGAACCAAATCAAAAAGGGGTCGAGATATTTTCTAATGTCGCTTTGGATGAATTAAGGGAATATATCGATTGGTCGCCGTTCTTTCATACCTGGGAGTTAAAAGGGAAATATCCACAAATATTAAAGCACGCGAAATTCGGTCAACAGGCAAAAACTATCTATGCTGATGCGAATCAAATGTTGGACCAGATCATTAATAATTCACAGTTAACTGCTAATGCGATCATTGGAATTTTTCCTGCCAACGCCATTGGTGACGATCTTGAACTGTATACTGATGAAGATCAATCCGGAATTATTGCAGAACTTCATTTTCTACGCCAGCAGGTAAAAAAATCGGGAAAACGAACGAACCTCTGTCTGTCGGATTTTATTGTACCGAAGAATGCCGGAATTGTGGATTGGATCGGGTGTTTTGTTGCATCTGTTGGATCAGAAGTCGCTGATAGAGCAAGACAATTCAAAAAAGAAGGGGATGATTATCAAGCCATTATGCTGGAAGCCCTGGCCGATCGTTTGGCGGAGGCACTTGCAGAGTACATGCATGAGCGCCTGCGAAAGGAATTCTGGGGTTATGATCGTAATGAAACCTTGACAAGGGAACAATTAATCAAAGAAGAATTCAAGGGAATTCGCCCGGCACCAGGATATCCCGCCTGCCCGGATCATACAGAAAAAGAATCACTCTGGAAACTTCTGAATGTTGAAAAGAATATTGGTGTTGTTTTAACCGAATCATTTGCCATGAATCCTGTTTCTTCAGTTTGTGGTTGGTATTTTGCTCATCCGCAGTCAAAATATTTCAGTATAAGCAAAATCGGCAGGGATCAAATTGTTAATTATGCCACTCGGAAAGGAATGGATATTAAGATTGTTGAAAAATGGTTACAGTCATATCTTGCTTATGAACCGGATTTATATACTGCAAGCCGTTAATATTCAATTATTATTATCATAATGCCCCATTTATTTATAGGGACATTTCCAATTGTTTTGATACATTTGCTTCTATGAAAACCGAACTGAAAACCGCTATTGACGCTGCCCACCAGGCTGGTGATCTGATACTCAAATATTATAAATCCAGCTATGAAATACGAAATAAGAGTTTTCATAATCCTGTCACAACAGCCGATAATGCTTCGGATACATTTTTGAAGGAAACCTTGATCAATAAATTTCCGGATTACGGTTGGCTTTCTGAAGAAACAGTTGATTCTTCAGCCCGGCTCAACAAACAGCGAGTCTGGGTAGTGGATCCCCTTGATGGTACCAAAGAATTCATTGAAGGGGTGGCCCATTTTGTCGTCAGTATTGCTCTCGTTGAGGATAACGATCCTGTACTTGGAGTTTTATATAATCCCGTTTCGAAGGAAACTTTTTCTGCTGTTAGAGGATCAGGTGCCAAATTGAACGGTCATTCTATTCGATGTTCTGAAGTTGAAACACCAAAAGATATGATCATCCTTAACAGCAGATCTGAAACAAGGTACGGATTGTGGAATAAATATCAATCTGCATTTAAAGAGTTAAGAGCAATCGGTAGCGTTGCTTACAAAATCGGTCTCACAGCCGCTGGCAGAGCGGATATTTTTGCATCACTTCGTCCTAAAAATGAATGGGATATTTGTGCTGGACATTGTATTGTCAGAGAAGCTGGTGGCGACTTAATGACGCTTAAGGGGAGAACAATAAAATATAATCAGAAAAAAACGATCATTAAACCCGGACTATATGCTGGGGCCAGATCAGTTTTAGATGCACTGTTTAACATTTTTAATGCATGATCAAAGGCAAATGGATTCAAGCAAATACCCTGAAAATGCAATTCCCTGTTTAGATAAAGGTTTCATACGGCTGGTTGATTTTATGGGCGGAGATGAAGCGATCGTTCAGGCCGCAAGGGTGAGTTATGGGAAAGGTACAAAAATGGTATCTCAGGATCGTGGTTTGATCCGTTATTTGATGCGCCACAGACATACGACACCCTTTGAAATGGTGGAGTTCAAATTTCATTGTAAAATGCCTATTTTCGTTGCCCGACAATGGGTACGACATCGTACCGCTAATATCAATGAATACAGCCTAAGATATTCGGAAGCACCGGATGAATTTTATATTCCTGAATCAGACCAGATCCATTATCAAAACAGTATTAACAAGCAGGGTCGCGCAGGTAACGATGTTCCTGAGGAATTGAAAGAAAAAATACGGAGATACTTTCAGGAATTATCCAGTAAATCCTATCAAGTTTATGAAGAATTGAATGAAGCAGGAATCGCCCGTGAATTGGCGCGGGCAATTCTGCCAATCAATTTATATACTGAATGGTATTGGAAAAACGATTTACATAATATTATGCACTTTTTATTTTTACGGATGGATGACCACGCTCAATATGAGATTCGAGTCTATGCCAAAGCAATGGCTAAAATTGTAAAAGAAAAAACCCCAATAGCGTATGAAGCATTTGAGGATTATGTGGTAAATGGCTGGCGCTTTTCCGGTATTGAGCGTGAAGTCTTAACCAGGAATATCCCCGACAGAATATTTAGTGATATTAACGAGGATGTTATTTACACAATCACTTACAGCCTTAATGAGAAAAAAACGAGATCTGTTAAAAAGTTATGGGAAGTTTATAAAAAAGAGGGTGGTAAGGATATTTTATCAAATTTTGAGGTGAAATGGAATTCTGGCGGTTTTAATTCCGGTAATATCCGTGAATTGAGAGAGTACCGGGAGAAACTTGATAATTTACTGGTACAATCCAGCCGGTAAGTCATCATTAGAGTACTTTCTTACCGCTTCACTTATTATAGCTGATTTATAACAACAGGAGGTTTTCTATGGATCAAATTCCTCGATCTAATCAATCCTCTGCTGCAGGTCATCGGCAGCGACTTAGGGAACGGTTCCTGAAATCTGGATTACAGGGCTTTCATGATTACGAAGTCGTGGAACTGTTATTGTCAATAGGAACACCGCGGAAGGACTGCAAGCAGATAGCTAAAAATGCTCTCAAGATATTCGGCTCTCTGAGAATGGTACTTCAGGCGACTCCAAAGGAATTGGAAAAAATACAGGGGATCGGACCAAATAATATTTTTGGCTTAAAACTTGCCCAATCGGTTGCCAGACGATATCTTAAAGACAGGGTCATTATGAAAAATGCGATTCAGTCATCTGATGATGTGACAGATTATCTTCATCATCTACTAGGGGAAAGAAAATTGGAGATATTTCTCGTTCTCTACCTCAATGGCAGCAATCAAGTGTTAAAAAGTGAAGAGCTTTTTACCGGAACCCTCAATGAAGCAGCGGCATATCCCAGAGAGGTTGTCAAGAAAACCATTGAAAATAATGCGGCTGCATTAATTCTTGTTCATAATCACCCTAGCGGCAGGTGTGAACCCAGCGATCAAGATAAAATTCTTACGGATAGGCTTGTTGCCGCATTGAGGACAATCGATGTTATTATACATGACCATATCATAATTGCAGGGAATGATCATTATTCATTTGCCGATCATGGATTACTATAGTGTTTACTGATCAATAGTTCTGTTAATCTTGCTACCATGTCAAGCGCGGAGATAAATTTTCAATTCTATTATCAGGTGTAAATAAATAGTAAAGGCTGTAACAATGACTAAACCTTTTAGAACTGGTCCGGAGGGTGATAAACCGCGCTCAGACCTGCGAGTGGCCTATACATCGAACAGTAATCCACTTTCCATTGGATTACACAGCAGAGTTGAGGGATATTATGGAGAATCAATTCGCAGACTGGCCAGCGCAGTATGTAAAAAGTTAGAGGTCACAACCGGCCATTTAAAGATTGAGGATTTTGGTGCTGTTCCATTTGTAATTGCGGCACGTTTGGAAGCAGTTCTTAAGCAGGCGAACCCAATGCTTAAAGGTGAATATTTATTACCTTTCAAAAAATTTGCAAAAGGAAAATCCAGCAGAGATAGATTTCGCCGCAGCCGCTTATACATTCCTGGGAATCAACCCAAGCTTATGCTTAATGCCGGAATCCATCAACCGGATGGGATCATCCTTGATCTGGAAGATTCGGTCGCGCCAATAGAAAAAGAGGCTGCACGCTATATTGTGCGAAATGCACTCCGCGCCCTTGATTTTTTCGATGCAGAACGGATGGTCAGGATCAATCAGGGCAAGCTGGGAGTTAAAGATCTTGAATGCATTGTTCCACACAACGTTCATCTTGTTCTGATCCCTAAGGTTGAATCGGCTACCCAGATTCAGGACGTTGATAAAGTTATAAAGAATACGTCCAGAATTAATAAAAGGAAAGACTCGGTCTACCTGATGCCAATCATTGAGAGTGGGAGAGGAGTGCTCAAGGCTCTGGAGATCGCTGAAGCTTCATCAAATATTGTGGCCCTGGCGATCGGACTGGAAGATTACACGGCTGATATTGGAGCTGAACGAACAGTCAGTGGAAGAGAATCATTTTTCGCGCGAAGTATGATCGTGAATGCAGCACGTGCTGCAGGTATCCAGGCAATAGATACCGTTTTCAGTGATGTCAGTGATGAAAAAAGTTTACGGGCATCAGTACGTGAAGCAAAATCCCTGGGATTCGATGGAAAAGGTTGTATTCACCCGTGTCAGATAGGACCAGTTCATGAGGAATTCGCACCATCGGAAGTGGATATCGAACGGGCTAAAGAAATCGTACTTGCTTTCGATAAGGCTACGAAAAAAGGGCTTGGGGTCGTATCCCTTGGTAGTAAAATGATCGATCCTCCAGTGGTAAAAAGGTCTCAGCGAATAGTTAAGCTTGCAACAGCAATGAAGCTGCTCAATGAAAACTGGAAATCCAACCATGATAAGTAAGCCTCAATTGATAAAAAATGCAGCCGGGCGATTGGTCCCGCAGAAAGTTAATGGTGTTCCACAAACGCCTTACAAAGGTGTGGGGAAATTTAAACCCACAGCTTCGAAAGCAGGCCCGTCTGTTGTATCTTGTTCGCATTACCCAATCGACGGGAATAAGACTGTCGAATCGCTCAAAGCTGCCCTGAAAAAATGCGGCCTCAAGGATGGTATGACCATATCCTCTCACCATCATTTTCGAAATGGTGATCTGGTCATGAATCAAATTTTTGATATAGCCGCGGACATGGGTGTGAAGGGTTTATGCTGGTTCCCTTCAGCTGCATTTCCCTGTCATGAACCCATTATTAAGCATATGGAAAATGGGGTCGTGGATGGAATCGAAGGTTCGCTGAATGGGCCGTTAGGGTTTTTCGCCTCACAAGGGAAAATGCGAAACACAGCAGTTCTGCGAAGTCATGGGGGACGCTGGCAAGCGGTGCAGGATGGGGAAGTTCACATTGATATTGCCGTGATAGCCGCTCCCACAGCAGATGCGTTTGGGAATGCAACCGGTGATCGCGGACCGTCTGCCTGCGGGCTGCTGGGCTTTGGCCTGGTAGATTCCATTTATGCCGATAAGGTGATCGTTGTCACCGATAACCTGGTACCATTCCCCTGTGTACCCTGGCAGATTCAAGGGCAACATGTGGATTATGTCGTTGTCCTTGACAAAATCGGTGAGCCGGAAAAAATTGTGAGTGGTACGACAAGACTTACACGATCACCGGATCGCTTATTCATTGCTGAACTCACTGCTAGATTCGTTAAAGAGGCAGGAATAATGAAAAACGGATTCAGTTTTCAAGCCGGTGCTGGTGGTACAGCACTGGCCTTTGCCATTCATCTAAAAGAAATGATGGTTGAGGAAGGAATCAAGGCACGCTTTATTCGAGGCGGATCCACAAAATATTTAGTCGAAATGTTAGAAGAAGGACTCACCGATTATATCCTGGACGGCCAGACTTTTGAC
>JAZGBQ010000310.1:0-22246 GCA_036476435.1 Fidelibacterota bacterium | reverse complement strand
ACGCAATCACCTTCGGAAATGTATCGTCATGTTGACATTGAAAGTTCCCGGCTGAACTTCTTTAAGAAGGAAGCTCTGGGGATAGCGCTACAATACCGACCTGACAGAATTATTATCCATGAATTCGAATTACTCCCTTTGGGTACTGAAATAAAAAAGCAATTAAAAATACCGCTTATTTACGATATTCATGATGCCCATAAAGAAATGTGGTCAGTGTTCTCATCGCAAAAGGGACCGATTAAGTTTATCACAAATATTATTTTAAATGCTTTCGAGACCTTTTATTTACATAATGTTGATCGGGGAATGACGCCTAATCCGACGTTGATCGAGCGCTACCGTAAGCGCGGCGTTCCCATGGTCTTTGTTCCCAATTATCCGAGGATCATCCAAATTAACAAGAAGCGTTCTCAGGGGAGAATCAGGGTCATCTACCACGGTCAGATATCGTATGAAAGAGGAATCGGCGATTTGATAGAGGTATTTTCTAGATTAACAGATAAAACACCTGATGTAGCTCTGGATATATATGGCTCTGAGAGAGTACCAGGCACAGTATCCTCTCTGAAAAAACGAATTGATTCCGATGCAATAACATTTCACTCCCACGTACCTTACGAAAAAATGCTCAACGTACTCATTACAGCTCACATTGGCGTGATTCCATTCCAGGATTTTGATCTTTTTAGAGTAGCAGTACCGACGAAAATATTCGAATATATGTTATGTGAATGCGCTGTCGTGGCAACGGACCTGCCATTACTGCGGTCACTTACGGGAGATGCTGCGCTGTACTTTGAAGCGGGGAATAAAGAGGATCTGTACAATAAACTGCTGGGACTTATCAATGACGCAGATCGGAGAAAACAGTTAGTTTTGAGGGGACGTAAACGAATTAATGAGGAATATAATTGGGGAAGTGTTGAGGATAATTTCTTGCAAGCAGTATTAAATTAAATCCCATGAAGATTCTGTACATCTCCCCGGAAAATACTGTCGGCTCGTTGAGCCTTTGGAAAAAAGCACATGAAGAGCGCGGGAATCAATGCACATATATTACCATGTATCGCGCCAAGAGCGATTACGATCCAGGTATTTGTCTGGACCTGCCTCTGATAGCGTCGAATAGATTTTATATTCAATCGCGGCATAAATATTACCAGTTGCATCGCGGTCCGGAAGGTAGCTATTCTGAGAAACAAGGATACCCTCCGCTCTGGGAACCGAACTCAAAATTTGAAGATTGGTACTTTCAATTTCGTGATTGGCTCTGGCATTTCACCATTGAGAAAGCAATTCATGATTTAGATCTGGGGCATTATGATATCTATCATTTCGAATGGGGTCTGGATTTTTATCGCGATGGTCGGTTTGCCAGGCGGCTTTCACAAAAGGATAAACCCATTGTCTGCACCTATCATGGTCAGGATCTTCGTACAAGAGGTGTAATCCGCGCTGTTGATAACGTCAGCCAATTAAATCTTACCAGTGAGTTGGATCTTTTGGATAAACATCCCGATATACAATATCTGTTTCTGCCTTTCGACACCGGTGCAATAACTCCGAATTATGAATCCAATGAGCAGATAAGAATTTGTCATAGTCCAACGAATCGTTATTTTAAAGGCAGCGACACTATAATTTCTGTCTGTGAAAGATTAGTTGCAGAAGGTAGCGGGATCGAATTTATTTTAATTGAAGATTTACCGCATAATCAGGCACTGGAAATAAAACAAACCTGTGATATTTTGGTAGACCAGGTTCATAACCGGGGCGGTTGGGGCTATGGAATGAATTCCGTCGAAGCACTCGCCATGGGGTTGGTATGTGTTACCGAATTCAACCAGGAATATAATGACTTTTTACCAGACCATCCTTTTGTACATGCAACCGGAGAATCATTGTACAGTACACTGAAAGACCTGATAAATAATCATGAGAAAATGAGATTGCTTAAACAGAAAAGCAGAACTTGGGTGGAAAAATACCATGATTTACACCGGTCCTGTGATAAACTTTATGAATACTACGCTAAACGGGGATGGGTATGAGCTGGGAACCGACCGTAGCTCTTATTATTCCATTCCATAATCAGGAAAATGTGGTAGAAAAAACACTTAGCGCAGTCTTGGATCTGGACTATCCGACCGAAAAATTACAGATCATTGTCATCAATGACGGATCGACAGATAAAACCGGATCTATCTTACAGAATATTACTGAGAAAAAAAGGCTTACTCTCATCAATCATAAAGAAAATAAAGGAAGATCCGTGGCAAGGAATGCCGGGATCCGGCACGTTGACACGGAAATAATTTGCTTTCTGGATGGTGATATGATTGTTCAGCGGAATTGGATAACTGAGATGCTATCTGCACTGAATCAGGATTCTGTGATTGCGGTTATTGGCGACACCATTCTTGCAAGGTCATTAAAACCATTGGATATTGATAAATTTTATTACCACTCATTCAGAGGCGCAAGGAAACAAGGAGAAGACGTGCCCATACATTTTACTTTATTCCTGTTTAATAATACGGCAATAAAACGATATGCCCTGGACAACGTCGGGTTGTTTGAAGATTCCTTCATCGGTTATGGCGGCGAGGACACTGATATGGCGATAAGGCTCTGGGAAACATTTCCTCAAGGACTCAGATTTTCCACACGTGCTGTTGCCGAACATTATCATCAGCGGACACTAGACCAGCTTCGAACCTTAATGTATGAATATGGGTATCATAACCTGCAAAGGCTGTTAACACGTCATTCGGGCTATAGTAAAGAATTAGGTGGGAACTGGGTGAACTCCATATTTGGATTCCTGTTATTTAATCGTTTTACGCGCCTAATTGCAGACATAGCTTATACATTATTCCCTTTTCCAAAACTGATTAGATTTATTATTACTGAGCGAGTTATTGCCGGGACGCGCATGGCGAAAAAGTCGAAAAATAGTGAAATGTAATGAAAAATTTCAGCAAATCACCTTTTTGACAATAAACTTGTTGAAATAGGCACAAATATTTAAATTCTTTCACTTGGAGGAGAGTAACGCTGATTCATTTTACCAATCTAAACTTTTGAGTTCCAAAAAAACATGGGTACGTGCTACCCTTGTTTTTTTTTCAACTAAACCAAGGAGGTAAATCATGGCTGATGTTAGCGCATCTGTTGAAAAAATCGTAAGCGGCGTTGTCGCAGTAATCAAGGGACTGATCGTACTCTTCGTGTTCGCAAATATCCTTTATACGACTGGATTTGATCCGGTTGGTGGGATTATTGACCTGGTGAACGCTTTCCTTGATGGCGGATTGGCCGGATTACTGGCGTTGCTGGTATTCGTATCATTCCTGTGATAACAATACGGGATATTAGTACTAGGTTCCATAACCATAACCATATCCTTTATCCTGCCTAAAAGGAGGCAAACATGAAAGATGCTCTAGATTTCGTCAAAAAATGGCTTGGCGAATTAATTGAGCTGCTAAAAATGCTTATTGTGGTCGGTGCCATTGTTGGTATTCTCTTTGACGATTATTTCGGCGTGATTGAGGGAATCGGCAGGGTGGTCGGCCAATTCGGAGAAGGCGGATTAGCAGGATTACTTGCTCTGATTATTATTGCAATGTGGTATCAGAAGAAGTAATTAAGCAGTATTATTTAATTAAAACAGCGCCCCGAAAGTTCGGGGCGCTGTTATTTTGTATTTAATTACAATATATCTGGCAATATATTCAAAGGTGGTTTTTATATAGTGTGGTTTTCTTTATATGAAATATATTGGTCCATAAGCAAAGACAAATCGTAAATACGATTACCGTAAAACCCAAATTTTATTGGTGTTTCTGATCATATTATTTCCTGTGAAAATTGGTTTTTGCGCATTTGAAGCCAGCCCGTTATCATCAGTAAATATAGGGAGCGGACAAATCCACATCAATTTTAACCATCAGTTACTCAACTGTTTTATTGATCCAGGCAGTTTAGCTGGATTGAAAACATTTGGTATTGAACTAGCCAGTGCTCACCCTTTCCAGATTTCTGGTATCACTCAGGAAACCGCCGTATTAGGTATCCCGGTAAAAGATTGGGGTTTTGCTGCTGGATATAATTCATTGGGAAATAAACTGTACCGGGAAACAACATTTTCCCTAATGGTGGGTAAGAAATTTTTTGGTCAGATGGCCATCGGCACTTCACTTTCTTATTATGAGCTGCATATTGTGAATTATGGATCTGCAGGAACGATTGGATTAAATGCTTCCTTAAGCTATAACATCCTTTCTAATTGGATTTTGGTCACATCCTTCCGAAACATCAATGCACCGCGTATTGGTTCCTCGGGTGAAAAATTACCCCAGGTTGTATATACCGGTTTTAGTGCCAAGGTGAATAAAAATGTTAAGATTCAAGGAGCATGGGAACAGGATATGGAATTTCAGGGTGCGATAAAATTTGGAATCATGTCGAACTTTTTAAATCACCTGACTGTATCCGCAGGATATGTGTCCTATCCCGCTCAAATCTGTGCAGGGCTACAGTTAACCCTTAAGAATCTCTCGATAAACTATGCTGTTTCGGTATATCAAAATATTGGCAGGATGTCCTCTCAATTGGGCATTGGTATTCGCATACATCATTAGTGGATCACAGCTTCATGCTCAAAGTGAGTATGATTTATCTTTGATCCTGGATCAGGATGGCGAAGATCATGATTTAGAGGAAGATATTTCTCTTTTACAAGATCTTTCATTGGACAAATTAGCCTCAGAAAGTCAGTTGTTAAGACGTCTTGAGACACTCTCTTTTCTGTCGCAACAAGACATTGAGCATTTGAGTGAAATTGAGGATTTTTCAATGGCTCATCGCATGGTGAAAAAAGATGAGATTTCCGATCGTCTAAGAGTTGTTCTAAATATCATTCTACGGAGGGATCATACAACACGCAAACAGCAACTAAGGATTAACCAGTATCAGTCTTTTAACAGAGATATGCGCTATAAATATAAAATACACTATGTATATCCTAATTTAGATGCTGGCATGTTGCTGGAGCGAGATGCCGGAGAAACAGATGTATTTGACCACAGGTCATTTTTTGTTACTTATGAAAAGAATAGTGTTGATCTGTTTTTAGGGGATTATCAAATTGCTTCGGGATACGGTCTGCTTTCGTGGAGTGCTTTTCCTTTGCGCAAAGGATTTGAGTCTGTCACGAGTCTTTCCCGTATAGGAAAGGGTATTCGACGCTATAGTTCTACTCATGAATCTTGGGGCTATCGAGGAGCAGGAGTCCGCTGGACGACTTCTTTTGGAATCTTGCAGGCCGCGCTTAATTCACGCCATCAGGACGGGCATCTAGATAGTACCGGATTAGCGATTATTAATGTGAGTGGGTTGCATACTAGTGCAAGATCCATATTAGAAAAAAAGAAATTGACCGAACGGTCGGCGATTGTTCAATGGGGTTTTGATAAAAAATATGCTACAATATTTGCAACCCACACAGTTCGGCACTGGTTATATAACAAAAGCAGTACTGAATTAGAGCAAGGAAGCTCCATTGCGGCAAATGTTAGAAGCGGTAATAGATCCGTATTTGGAGAGGTGGCTGTTGGATTTAATTCAAAAACAGGATGTTTAATTGGCGTTGAATGGAAAACAAAGGTATTACATTATATTTTTGCAGTCCGAAAATATTCGCCGGGATTTCGAGGGATACGGATGAATCCTGTTGCCGAGTTTCATGGCAGAACCCTTAATGAAACTGGAATATTTCAGGGATTTAGATTAAGACAAAAGCGAAATCGATTAATTATCTACGGGGATATGTTTACCAGGAAATTGCCTGCCCACACAAATAGTAATGTTTCATCAGGCAATGAGTTTGGTTTGCGCTGGGAATGGAGAAAGCAAGACCGTTATTTTAAAGTCGAGTTGAAACAGGGTATATCATGGCTTGAGATTAAGGCGATTTATCCGGGTGAATACGGGGTGGGGTTAACACGGTTACGGCAATTGAGGTTGATCAGCAGGATGCCCATCTTTAATGGCCAGTTAGTAAAGATGCAGGTAATTTGGCAGACCAGGGATAATAACGAATATGGTAACGGAATTAATCTACGATTTAGCTGGAGGAACGATTTTGTTACAGTTGCATTAGACTGGGTATCCACAAAGATCAACAGTTCGAATGTGAGAATATATTTCTGGGATGTTAATTTGCCAGGTGAACTTATCACAAAACTTTATGCAAATAGCGGTCATTCCATTGGGTTTAAGGTAAATTATTCTAATCGGGGTCAATTCAGTACCGGTTTACGAATAAGAACTCAATGGAAAGATTTAAAATTAAATGGGAAACCAATTATTTCCGGGGCACTATACACTGAGGTTGCATTTTAGCGCCCTATTGCTATAATCTTTAACAAAGGGATAAATTCGCAACCATGGTTAAAGTCAGATGGTTTTTTTTCGGATTCGTTCTTTTTAGTGCAGTTATCTTAGCTGAGCCAATTCGTGTTATAAACCACACAACTCAAACACAAAGCCAGATTGGGGTTCTTGAGAATTATCTTGCTGTATATTGTTCATCAAAGGATTTAGCTAATGTTTTAGCCTCACAGGTCTTTGAAAATTCTGAGCGGCAGAAACTGGTCCTTTATATTGGCGATCACAGAGTTAAGATATCTGCCAATACAAGTTACATTATTGTTGATGAGCGTGTCTTTCAAATGCCTGCTCATGCCATCAGCAACAGCGGCGATCTTTATCTGCCAGCGGAAGCAATTTTCACAATATTACAGACGACAATCCTGCCCGGAATCACTTATGATTCTAATCGACAACTTTTAGATATAGCCTTGGTTGAATTCAATATTACCGGATTAGCGATTGATGACAAAGCAAATGGAACCATATTAAGAATAAAAACCCGTAAACGATTTAATGATAAATTTATCAGCACATTTTCCCACAAAAATGGCTGGTTTTATGTAACTGTCCAAGAAGGAATCGTAGATTCATCTGAGATTCGAAAAACAGACACGAGAGGCATAATCAAAAATGTGGTTGTTAATCAACTCGGTGAATCGGCCCAACTTGCCTTTCAGCTTAGATCGGAGATTGAGAGACACGAGTTCTATCAAAGTGTGGATCCAAGCGAAATCGTAGTTACATTACGAACACCGTTGTCAAAAAGTGCCGATCGAATCAAAGCGATAAAATCACGCTGGGAATTGGATACGGTCGTCCTTGATGCTGGGCATGGAGGAAAAGATGCCGGGGCGTTAGGGAAAAACGGAACAAAGGAAAAAGATATTACACTTGATATTGTAAAACGCGTTGGCAGGCTACTTGAAAAGAACACTCATATCAAGGTGAAATATACTCGTAATGAAGATGTTTTTGTTCCACTCTGGAAGAGAACGAGGATCGCCAATGAAGTTAATGGAAAATTGTTCGTAAGTGTGCATGTCAATGGAAACCGTAACCGCTCGGCCCGTGGATTTGAGACCTATTTATTAAAACCCGGACGAAATGATGATGCAATTGAAGTGGCTGCTCGTGAAAACGGGGTAATCGAACTGGAAGAATCAAGAGAAGGTCTTTATCCTGAATTAACGGCGGAAAATATGATAATGGCGACCATGGCACAGAGTATGTTTATGAAAGAGAGCGAGGACCTGGCGGGGATGGTTCAAAAGGAAATGCAGCATAATTTGAATTCCAAGAACAGGGGTGTAAAACAAGCCGGGTTTGTCGTCTTGGTGGGTGCAAGCATGCCCAATGTACTTGTAGAGGTAGGATTCATTACTAATCCCACCGAGGAAAAGAATATGAGAAAACCCGCTTACCGGCAGAAGATCGCCGAGGCAATATACCGTTCAATAGTAACTTTCAAGAAATCACGAGAATTCGTCTTGGCGGAAGGTTAAATAAATGGGTTCTGAGCATCCTATTGGCGTATTTGATTCCGGATTAGGCGGGCTGACGGTAGTAAGTGCAATTCAAAAATTACTTCCGGATGAATCAATTATCTATTTTGGAGATACTGCACGTGTTCCATATGGTAATAAAAGCACTGATTTGATCCGTGAATACAGCCTGGAAATCTCTGATTATTTATTGACCCAGAAAACAAAATTGCTGGTTGTTGCTTGCAACACCGCCTCGGCACTCGCATTGACGACCCTAAAAGAACATTTGGATATCCCCGTCATCGGTGTGATCGAACCAGGCGTAAGAGCGGCATTGACCGCAACCAAAAATAATCGCGTTGGTATAATAGGTACTATTTCAACTATTCAATCAAACGTTTATCAAAAGGAATTGAAAAATCGATACAAAAGGATCAGTGTTTTCGGTCAACCATGCCCTCTGTTTGTTCCCTTGGTTGAAGAGGGTTGGCTAGATGATGACATTGCGAGACGTGTTGCAAAAATTTATTTAAAAGATCTAAACGCTCAGGATATTGATACCCTGATTCTTGGGTGCACTCATTATCCGCTCCTAAAATCTGTATTACAAGCCAACGTTCTGCCAGGAACAACGCTTGTAGATTCCGCTGAAGTTGTAGCGGAAGAGATCAGTTCAATAATAAACGATCTAAATCTCAGAACCAGTGCGAAGAAGACTGGTACATTATCATGTTTCGTGACTGATCTTCCGGCACGATTTGAAACGGTTGCCAAGAGATTTTTAGGTGATTCCATAGCGCATGTCTCCAAAATTCACCTCTGAAGAGCTGAATGCCCAGCTCACCTATCTTTATGCGTTGGAGCGTCGAGGAATAAAGGTAGGCCTTGATCATACCAGGGAATTATTGGAACGTTGCGGAAATCCCCACAATAATTTCCGGTCTATTCATATTGCCGGAACAAACGGAAAAGGTTCCACTGCTGCAATCTGTTCTAAAATCCTGAATTATGCAGGCTTTCAGGTTGGACTTTATACATCTCCACATCTGGTGCGTTTTAATGAGAGAATCAGAGTTAATGGAAAACCCATCGCTGATGTGGAAATAGCCGATTTTATATTTAATAATCGAAAACATTTTGATTCCATTAAATCAACCTTTTTTGAAGCGACCACTGCTATGGCATTTTGGTATTTTAACCGGGAAAATGTCGACGTGGCTGTGGTGGAAACAGGGCTTGGTGGCCGCCTGGACTCTACTAATGTTTTGAATCCGGAGATCGCAGTGATCACACCTATTTCGCTGGATCATACGGATCTTCTAGGAGAGGATATAGAAACTATTACTTTTGAAAAAGCAGGTATTTTCAAGTCCGGCATACCGGTTGTTATAAGCCCACAAATAAAACAAGCTGAGAATGTTCTCATTAAACATGCGGAACAAAAAAAGATGGATGTCTTCAGCATTCATCCCAACGATATCCATATTGAAAGGATATCGAGTAATGGAACAAATTTTTCTTTCAAAGGATCTGATTATACGGTATCACTAATTGGTGAACATCAGGCTGTGAACGCATCAACAGCAATTGAAGCAGTACGAATTTTTAATAAGAATGTTTCAAATAAGAGTGTTCAGCAAGGACTTGAGAATACACATTGGCCGGGACGGATGGAAAGAATACATTCAGACCTCCCAATTTATTATGATGTCGCCCATAACCCTCATGGAGTTAAAACCATTTTAGCCACTCTAAATAAACTTTATGATAAAAATCCTGTCGGTGTGATAGCGTTAAAGGAAGATAAGGAAATCGATCATTTGTTGAGAGTAATATCGGGAAGATTTCATGCCCTCCATGCATTAAATGTTAGCGGCTATAGGGTTATGCCTGCCGGGAACCTGGTTAGCTCATTCAACCGAAATTCGGTACAAAATAATGGAAGTGTTTCAATTGAAAAGACGCACAAAATACTTACGGCAAATGCGAAAAAAGGTAGACCCGGGCTCATATTCGGAAGCCACTACATTGCCGGTGCTGTATATGGAGAATTTGAAATTTCCTTTGACATAGAAGCCGTTTAACGTAATTTACCTCTTCGAATATCGATAGCACGTCTTACGATTTTCTTTATAGGCTTCACTTACCAAATAGAATTAGAAACCAAACCGCACAGGAATGATTTTTTATGGATATAAATGAACTTCAAGCACTAAAGATCAAAGACCTTACGAAACTAGCCCAGGATCTCAAAATTAACAGTATTTCCGGGCTTAATAAGCAGAAATTAACAGTAAAAATATTACAGGCACAGGCACAAAAAGATGGCGTACTGTACGCACGCGGTGCTTTGGAAGTACTTCCGGATGGTTATGGTTTTCTCAGGAGTCCCGATTTCAATTATTTACCAGGGCCGGAGGATATTTATGTCAGCCCGTCACAAATAAAAAGATTCGGTTTGCAGACAGGCCATGAGGTTTCAGGTCAAATTCGCCCCCCCAAGGCAAAAGAGCGGTTTTATGCGCTACTTAAAGTAGATTTAGTCAATGATAAGAATCCTGACCTGGTAAAAAAAGCCACTCTGTTCGATAATCTTACACCCCTGCACCCGGAAGAAAGATTTGTTTTGGAAAGTGACCCGAAAAATTATTCCATGCGGATTATGGACTTAATGTCGCCGATCGGAAAAGGTCAGAGAGGGCTTATCGTTGCGCAACCAAAAACTGGAAAGACCATTCTGCTGCAGCAGATTGCGAACGCAATTCGTGCCAATCATCCCAAAACAAAAATGATTATTTTATTGATCGATGAACGTCCTGAAGAAGTTACGGATATGAAACGCAATGTTGATGCCCAGGTTCTTAGCTCAACCTTTGATGAGCCGCCTGAGCGTCATGTTTCGGTAGCAGATATGGCGCTGCAAAAAACCAGGCGAATGGTAGAATATGGAGAGGATGTGGTAATCCTTTTGGACAGTATCACCCGTCTGGCACGAGCACATAATGCAGTCATTCCACACAGTGGAAAGATACTCTCAGGTGGAGTGGATTCTAATGCATTGAAAAAACCCAAACAATTTTTTGGTGCAGCACGAAATACTGAGGAAAGCGGGAGTCTTACCATTATTGCTACAGCGTTGGTAGATACTGGTAGTCGAATGGACGATGTGATTTTCGAAGAATTTAAAGGAACTGGTAATATGGAATTAGCGTTGGATCGCCGGTTATCCGATCGCAGAATTTATCCATCATTTGATATCGTTAGGTCAGGAACGCGTAAAGAAGAATTACTGCTGTCAAAGAAAGAACTGGGCCGTATATGGATATTAAGAAAACTGTTAAGTGAGATGAAAGTGATTGAAGCGATGGAATTCATGATCCAACGAATGAAAAGGACAAAATCGAATAAGGAATTTTTGGACACTATGAGCCATTAAATAGTATATTCTGATCTAGGTGTAGTTCATTTATATTATCACTTGAGGTGTAACCGTGGAAGAAGCAACCAGCAGAGTTCAAACTATTACAGTACGTCTAATAACTGACAAACCAGTTAAGAAAACACCCTATCAGGTCAAGGGTGTTTTTATGAAACAATATCCAGATTCGTTAATTGTTCCGCTTCTCGATGGGCGGTACCGCGAAAAATTTCTGTATCCTCGCGTACAAGTCAAGATTCTAAATGAACAAATATATCTTATCGGGATTAATGAAGGAGTTGAGCCGATCAAGGAGTTGACCAGCCAGATCGATTTTCTTGATTTTGGAAATATCACTTTTAACGTTTTAGACATGGATATTGAAGAGTATTCCGATCGGTTCCAGACAACTACACAGCTCATACGATATCGTTTTATCACTCCTTGGGTTGCGTTGAATCAGACAACCGGCAACCGCTATAAATTCCTTAAAAACGATGACCGTCAGGCCTTTTTAAATAGATTGCTTGGTCAGAATATTGTATTCCTTGCAAGGGAAATGGGAATCACTATGGAAGAAAAGATTTTCACAAAAACAAATCTTACATCCTTATTTCCCAAACCTGTTGACGAAAATGATTGGGGTGCATTTTTTGGTGAGTTCAGGACCAACTTTATACTTCCGAATTTTATCGGGTTAGGCAATGGAATCACGCGTGGATATGGTGCAATATACGGCCTTTTCAATCCTGATATGTTTCAGTATGATGAAAATTTATTGGCTGAGGATGCTCCGAAGACAAGCCCTGAAAAGATTCAGATTGAGGACGAGGATCTTGAGGTAATAAAAGTTGAAGAAGTACCAAAACCTAACAAACGTGCGCTGAAAAAATCTGAGAAGAAGCGTTCTCGTCGGGTTCTTTCCGAAGAATTTGACATTGAGGAAATGCCTGTAGCCAGAAAACCGCGTAAACCAAAAAAGTCCCTGAAAAAGAAAGATGACGCGGAAGCCCTACCGGAAGATGAACAATTTAACCGTGCGGAATTTCATAAGAAGCAGCACGATATCTAAGGCCTATCTGTATCGGATATAAAAGATTTCCACGATGCACAAGTTCTACCTTCTAAACTAAGACGTTGTGGGCAAGCAACGACCGGAGCATCAATGGTATTTAACAGGCGTAGCTGGCGGCGCGATCGTACATCACATAGAATAACGAATCATCCTGTCCGGCGATAGATAATCAAATAAGTATACTATCTATATGTCATACCATTCGCTTTGGACCGGCAGCTTTTACTGCTTGGGAGCAAGACTCTTCATATAGCTTGAAGTTATCGATGAATTGTCCTGCTAGAGCGTCGTATCGTTTCCAATATTCGTCCTTATTATCCCAAGAATTTGAGGGCTCCATAAGATCTTCAGGAATATCAGGACATTGAAGCGGTACTTCAAAGCCGAATAGTTTATCTTTTCGATATTTCACCTTATTTAGATCACCATTCAAAGCAGCATTCAGGAGATTACGCGTGTGTGCTATGCTTATTCGCTTCCCAACGCCAAAAGCTCCCCCGACCCATCCTGTGTTCACAAGCCAGCATTGTACATCATGCTTTAACATACGATCCTTCAGCATAGTAGCATACTCGGAAGGATGACGCACCATGAACGGTCCGCCGAAGCAAGGGCTGAATGTGATAACAGGTTCAATTCCGAGCCCGATCTCGGTACCGGCAATTTTCGATGTATATCCGCTGATGAAATGATATTGAGCCTGCTCAGGATTTAATCTGGCTATCGGCGGGACAACCCCGGATGCGTCACACGTCAGGAAGATAATATTCTTTGGATGAGTGCCGGACATTCCGTTTGGAACAGCATTTGGGATATATTCCAGGGGATATGAAGCCCTGGTATTTTCAGTGATCGTGTCATCGTCCAGATCAAAAAGGTGAGTAGTTTCATCGAAAACAACATTCTCAAGAATTGTACCAAATTGGCGTGTACAGGCATATATTTCCGGTTCATGTTCTGGAGATAGCCTAATAACCTTGGCATAGCAGCCGCCTTCGAAATTGAATACCCCATTGGCGCTCCAACCATGTTCGTCATCGCCGATCAAGGATCGATTGGGATCCGCTGATAGCGTTGTTTTTCCGGTACCAGAAAGCCCGAAGAAGATAGCAGCGTCGCCATTCTTGCCTACATTTGCTGAGCAGTGCATTGGCAGTACGTCTTTGAATGTGAGTAGAAAATTCAGAGTAGTGAAAACGGATTTTTTAATTTCCCCGGCATATAGAGAGTTAGCGATAATAGCCATTCGCTGTGCGAAATTTAATATGATACCGGTACTGCTATTGGTACCATCAATTTTCGGATCGGCTTTGAAACTTGGAACGTCAATTACGGTAAACTCTGGAACAAAATGCTTGAGCTCATCCTGATCAGGTATCGTGATGAACATATTCCGGGCAAAAAGACTATGCCAGGCTTTCTCCGTGATGATTCTTACAGGCATACGATATTCTGGATCTGTACCGGCATAACAGTCTTGGACAAATAGTTCTTCCTCTTGTGTGAAAGCCTGAATCCGTGTAAGGAGTGTGTTGAATTTCTCAGGGCTCAACGGTCGATTGTGATTACCCCACCAGATATTATCCATGGTCGTTTCTTCCTGCACGACTAGTTTGTCATTGGCCGCCCTGGCAGTATGTTTACCAGTTTTAACGAGTACCGCACCTTCATGTGCGATACTACCCTCATTCCGGAAAATAATTTCCTCATAGAGTGCTGGCGTCGGCAAGTTCCAGAATACTCGGCCAAGATTGAGCAAGCCATGGTTCTTTAATCCATACTTTGAAGCAAGCTCTTTTGCATTCTTTGAACTTGGCGTATTAATTTGAAGATATTTACTCATGAACATCCCCAGCTATTTTTCTATTATCTATGTATAATTCGTCCGCAGAATTGTAGTCCAGTGCCCTTTTCATGCGTTCGATGCCTTCCTTGATATCGTTGATGCTGCCGCAGAAGCTTAAGCGTAAATGACCGTCCAAACCAAATTCTACGCCGGGTACTGTTACTACATGAACTTTATCAATAAGAAATTCGGCAAGTTCCATTGAATTTATATTATAGGCACTGAAATCCGCAAGACAGTAAAAGGTTCCTTCCGGTCGGCTTACTTTAACACCTTCAAATGAGTTAAGATAGTCCAGCATGACATTACGATTGTTCTCAAGTGTTGCGCGAAGATTTTCAACCGAGGATTGGTTCCCATTGATTGCACCCACAGCGGCTTTTTGGAGTAATGCTGAAGGGCCCGATGTTTGATGCCCCTGGATTGTGGTCATCACTTCTGTTAAGTGTTTATTGGCAACCGCCCACCCAATGCGAAAACCGGTCATAGCATACTGCTTTGAGACACCATTGATCACGATAAGCTTCGAATTCTCAGAGAGATCCTTCGCATAATTATAGCAGTTTATTGGGTCACGATTATCAAAGATTAGACGATGATAGATATCATCCATAATCAAATATAAATCACGCCGTTCACAAAAATTTACAATGTCGGCTATAAATTCCTCTGAATACATAGCTCCTGTTGGATTGTTTGGGCTGTTTATAAGTACCACTTTAGTGGCCGGACTAACTTTTTCCTCAATGTCCTGGAGTCTGGGATAAAATGTTCCATCTTCAGGAAGGGCAGGAATGGGTTTTGCCTGGCACAGTTTTACCATTTCGGGATAACTAACCCAATAAGGTGCAGGGAAAATGACCTCTTCCTGTGGATTTAAGATTGCCTGGAGAGCAACCATAATGGCTTGCTTTGCACCTCCGGATGCGATCACATTTTCAGGTTTTACTAATCGGCTGTAATATTCTTCCATATACCGAATAACAGCTTTTTTCATCTCCGGTGTACCATCCGAAGGCGTATAACGTATCTCTGCTGAATTCAACATCCCTGTAGTTGACATAATAGCGTCAAAAGGTGCTTTACTTTTAGGCTCTCCGCCTCCCAGATGAATTACGGGTACTCCTTTTGAACGAAGAATCGCTGCTCTTTCATTTAGTTTGAGTGTAGCAGATTCCTTAATTGACCGGGCAATGTGACTGATACTCATAAGTTTTCCTTTATGATTATTTGCACTATTTAATAGAGGCGATTAGTGTTTTTTCCTGTATAAAAGCGAGGTTTACAGGTCAATATTAATCAGGATAAGTTTAATTAAACACTGTCTATTAGCAGAACGGTACTTATATCATTAACATGATATTGGCAAAATTATACGAGGTTATTTTCGGAACTATTCTTAAAATTGGCACCCGATAAGTGTTCGTTCTTTTGGGTTTGTTAAACCAGAACATTTTTTTGATCGGTATGTTAAAAAAATTAATATTTGTTTGAGACACATAAGAATTTTAGGAGCGATGGGATGAAAGAAAAAATCCATCCAGAATATAAAATGGGTACTGTGCACTGTGCCTGCGGTAATTCCTTCGAGGTTTACAGCACGCTGGGAGACCAACGAATAGACATCTGTAATGTCTGTCATCCATTCTTCTCCGGGAAGCAGAAACTGGTGGATACCGCCGGAAGAATTGAAAAATTCGAGAGAAAATACGGCAAAAAGACGGCTCAATAACTATAAAACAATTAAGGGTTTCTAAAATGCAGTAGCAGTATTAGGAGCCCTTTTTATATCTATGACCATGAAAAAATATTTAACTCTTTTACTTGCAAAGCCATCTATTCTGGTGGGCGGACAAGCTGTTATTGAGGGAGTAATGATGCGCGTTCCAGGCGCTTATGCCACCGCCGTGCGAGATCCAGGTGGCGATATAGTGATTGATCGCCATGAATTTCGGTCTAAGACGGAATCCTCTTCGGTTTGGAAACTGCCGGTATTGCGTGGAATGATGGCGCTCTATGAATCCTTAAGAATGGGGATGGGAACCCTGCAATGGTCTGCTGATGTTGCTGCAACAGCCGACAAAGAGGCTAAAGCACCAAGCAGAACCGCTACAGCTTTTTCAACACTTTTTGCTATCGTCCTTGCAATCGTTCTGTTTATGGCTGGTCCTTATTGGCTCACAACACACGTCTTCGGTATCGGAAAGAATGCGCTGGCTTTTAACGCCGTTGCCGGATTACTCCGAATCACGTTTTTTATCGGGTATCTCCTGGCGATTTCACTTCTAAAGGATGTAAGACGCTTGTTTCAGTATCATGGAGCGGAACACCGGGTTGTTTACAATTTTGAGTCGGGAATGAACGTTTCTATTAAGAACGCGCAGTCATTTCCAACCCAACACCCGCGTTGTGGCACAAGTTTTATGTTTATCGTTCTCATTTCCGCTATTCTGTTCTTTTCAGTGATAGATGCAGTGTTGATTACATTGTTTGGACCTCTGACCGTTAGCCTGCGAATATTCGTCCATTTGTTGTTTGTTCCATTAGTAGCTGGCGCATCTTACGAAGTTATAAAAATAACAGCCAGGCGCGGCAGTCAACCCTTTTTTCGTATGTTAAAAGCTCCCGGATTATGGCTTCAAAGGATTACTACCAAAATACCTGGAGATGATATGGTTGAAGTAAGTATAACGGCATTAAAATCAGCTTTCGGTGAAAAATTTGAAGAGATGAGTGGTAAGAAATACATAGCCGAGGCTATGGGATGATCGAAAAAATTCAGAAGATTATAGAACGCTTCGAAGAGATTAATCTATCTTTAGCAGATCCGGATGTGATAAAAAACCAGGATCAAGTAAAGGAATTGGCACAGGAAAGAAGCCAGATAGAACAGATTGCGGAATTAGGTCGCGAGTATATAAGAATAATCAGGCAGATTGAGGAAGTACAAGATATATTGAAAGATACCGACAGCGAATTAAAGGAACTTGCTCGGGAAGAAATCGATCCTCTGGAAAAAGAAAAAGTCCGCATAGAAGAGAAAATAAAAATACTGCTGATACCAAAAGATCCGAATGAAAATAAAAATATTATTATTGAGATCCGTGCCGGAACCGGAGGTGACGAGGCAGCCCTTTTCGTTGCCGATCTGTTTAGAATGTATACCCGTTTTTCAGAGCGGAAACGATGGAAATATGAAGTACTTGATTCCAATGAAACAGGGATCGGGGGCTTGAAGGAGATCGTCTTCTCCATTTCCGGAAAGGGAGTATACGGACTTATGAAATATGAAAGCGGTGTACACCGTGTTCAACGTGTGCCAAAAACCGAAGCTAGTGGGCGTATTCATACGTCAGCTTCCACTGTGGCGGTTTTACCAGAAGCTGAAGAGGCTGATGTGGATATTAGAAATGAGGATTTAAAGATTGATACCTACCGGGCAAGTGGCGCCGGAGGGCAGCACGTGAACAAGACCGAATCAGCGATCAGGATAACTCACATTCCCAGTGGATTAATAGTCACCTGTCAGGATGAAAAATCCCAACACAAGAATCGCTCGGCCGCGATGAAAGTGCTGCGGTCACGATTGTTGGCCCTGGAGCAGGAAAGATTAGCAAAAGAACGGGCCAAAGAACGCAAATCGTTGGTTTCAACGGGCGACCGTTCAGCAAAAATCCGCACTTATAATTTTCCACAAGGCCGCCTTACAGATCATCGAATTAATTATACCTCCTACCGCTTGGAACAAATGCTTGATGGCGATCTGCTTGATCTTATTGATCAGCTCCGACTGGCCGATCAGCAGTCGCAAATGATGGCTGAATGATATGAACCAGCCTGCCCAAAAAGAAGACCGAACTTGGCGGGTAATTGACATCATCAATTGGGCTAAAGAATATCTAAAATCCAAAGATTTTGAAAATCCCCGGCGGGAAATAGAGTGGTTGCTGCAGGATTTGCTTGGTTGCAGTCGCGTGGATTTATATCTGCGATTTGAGGAATTACTGGGGCGTTCGGAGCTCGAAACGCTGAAAATATGGGTCAAGCGCAGAATTGAGCGGGAGCCGTTGCAATATATAACTGGAAAAACAGAATTTTACGGTCGTGAATTCGCTGTTGATAAAAACGTCTTGATTCCCCGCCCGGAAACGGAACAACTGATAGAAACAGTCCTGGAAACAATCGGAAAAGACGGGAATCCAAAAATTCTTGATATTGGAACTGGCAGCGGCTGTATTGGAGTCACCTTGGCAGCAGAAATTCCGGCAGCCGTTGTGGATGCTACGGATGTAAATGATAAAATTCTTTCCGTTGCAATGAAAAACACTAAAAGTCATGGGTTAGAAAACATTCGGTTTTTGAAAAGCGACTTCTTAAACGATGAGATCAGTCACCAGTATGACCTTGCAGTATGCAATCCACCGTATATTCCAATTGGGGAAATGTCCGGTTTGGCGGTTGAAATTCGAGATTATGAACCTTCGATAGCTTTGACTGATAATCAGGATGGTTTATTATTTTATAGACGGATGACCGAAAAAGCGCAACAGATTGTGCGAAAAGGAGGATGGATTATTTGTGAGGTTGGGTTAGGAAGTCACCCTGGAAAAGCACACAGGTTATTTGCAATGAAAGGGTTTGAATCAGTAGAGTTAATTAAAGATCTAAACGGGGACGATCGTGTTCTAAAGGTTCGTGTGAATTGAATAAAATCCTGGCTCATATTGAACTTTTGCGCCCGCTCAATTTGACGATCGGGGCCTTTGCGGTTTTTATTTCTGCTTCAATCTTACAGGTACTAAATCAAGTGACCCTTCTGATTGCAGCCATCCTAGTGGTTGTTTGTTACAATGCCGCAGCAAACGCAATTAACGATTATTGTGATATTGAAATTGACCGTATCAACCGGCCTGAGCGACCCTTAACAACCGGTCTTGTTTCGTCAACATTTGCTTTATGGATTGCCGTTCTTCTATTTGCCATTGGAAGCGTAATCGCTTTCATGTTACCTGTGCTTGCGACCGGAATTGCAATTCTCTTGGCCCTGCCTCTCATGATATTTTACAGCTTTACATTCAAGGGCCTTCCCCTTGTTGGTAACATTGTTATTGCATTTATACTGGGGCTGACGTTCATTTTTGCAGGCGCGGCATTTGGTAATATACTTCCGTTAATCATCCCATCTCTTTTGGCCTTCGGGCTTACCCTCCTCCGTGAATTGGTTAAAGATATAGCCGATTATGAAGGTGATATGGAAATTTCGCTAAGAACTTACCCGATAAAAGTTGGTGTTGAGCGAGCCGTAAAACAATCTGTCTGGCTTGCTGTAGTAATTGGAATCAGCACACTTTTACCTTACCTTGTAGGGTACTATTCGCTGGCATACCTGATTTTGCTTATATTGGGGGTTGAGATTCCACTTTCCATTATTGTACTTTCATTCGTGAAAAATCCCACAGTTAATTCGGCTAGGACCGGTTCCGGCCTTTTGAAGTTCAGCACAATTTCAGGTTTACTTGCCGTTTGGGCAGGGTCGTCAGCATTCTAATGGCAGCCGCTGAATTCATCCATCTGCATAATCATTCGGATTACAGCCTCCTTGACGGTGCTCAAAATGTGCAGGTGCTCATTGATACAATCAATGACCTGCAAATGGACACTGTTGGTCTGACGGAACACGGCAATTTGTTTAGTGTTCTCCCGTTCTATAATGCTGCAAACAAAGCCGGAGTAAAACCGATTATTGGTTGTGAGATATATGTTGCCCAGGGAAGTCGTTTTGATAAAAAGACCAGCTCGATCGGTGGCTGGGGAAATAATCACCTGGTTTTACTGGCCCAAAACTATACCGGTTATAAAAACCTTATGAAACTGGTGACTTTTGGCTATTTGGAAGGATTTTATTACCGACCTCGAGTAGATAAAGAACTGCTAAAAAAATATAATGAAGGACTGATTTGCCTATCGGCCTGCCTGAAAGGGGAAGTACCGGAAAAGTTACTGAAAAATGATTTGAAGGGCGCAAAAAAAACTGCCCTTGAATTTGCAGAAATATTCCCGGGACGCTATTATCTTGAGATACAAAATCACATGTTGGATGAAGAGCAGATAAATATTCAGAATATGAAAAAACTCTCCATGGAGCTGGAGTTGCCTCTTGTGGTAACAAATGACGCGCATTATGCGCGGTCAAGTCATGCTAAAGCCCACGATATTCATATTTGTCTGGGAACGGGAAAAGACCTTCGCGATCCGAATCGATTACGTTATGCTACATCCGAATTTTACATTAAATCTCAGGATGAGATGTGGGCACTATTCCGTGAATTTCCCCAGGCTATGGAAAACACTAGGAAGATTGCTGATAGTGTGGATCTGAAGCTTCCCTTGGGTGAGTATCACCTGCCGAATTTCCCCATTCCCGAGGGAGCCAAAACTAATGAACCGGATGATTATTTAAAGGGATTGGCCAAGGAAGAATTGAAAAAACGTTATCCTGATATAACACCGGAGTTATCACAACGACTGGATCATGAGTTGGGTGTAATTAAAAAGATGGGATTTGCCGGATACTTTCTTATTACGGCGGATTTTGTGAAGTACGCAAAGGAACACCATGTGCCAGTAGGTCCGGGTCGTGGTTCAGCTGCCGGAAGTTTGGTGTCATATGCCCTGGGGATAACGAATATTGATCCCATGAAACATAATTTGTTGTTTGAGCGGTTCTTAAATCCTGAACGTGTCAGCCTGCCGGATATTGATATTGATTTTTGTATCGAACGTCGGGGCGAAGTGATTAATTATATTAAAAAGAAATACGGGGACGGATCAGTCACGCAGATAATTACGTTTGGTAAGATGAAGGCGAGGCAGGTGATTCGAGATGTTGGACGGGTTATGGGATATTCCTTTGCTGAGATTGACAAGGTTGCCAAGGCAATTCCAATTGAGTTAAATATCACCCTGGACGATGCCCTGAGCAAAAGTCCGGAGTTGCGTAACATGGCTAATGGTCCTTATAAAGAATTAATGGATCATTCATTAGTCCTGGAAGGAATGAATCGACACGCATCTATTCATGCGGCAGGAGTGGTGATTGCCCCGGGAGATCTTACCGATTACGTTCCTTTGTATAAATCCAGCCAAAACGATATTACCAGCCAATATGATATGAAAGGCCTGGAAGACCTGGGGCTCCTGAAAATGGATTTTCTTGGCTTGCGCAACCTTACGGTCATTGATAACGCGGTGAGGTTGGTGAATATGAAAGGTCTTGATCTTGACATTGAGAAAATCCCAATGGATGATCCCAAAGTTTTTCACTTGTTCTCAAAAGGTTGGACCATAGGTGTTTTCCAATTTGAGTCATCCGGCATGCGTGAATATTTAAAAAAGCTTAAGCCAACAGTTCTTGAAGATCTAATTGCAATGAATGCGTTATATCGCCCGGGACCAATGGAAAATATCAGCAATTTTATCAGCCGGAAACACGGACGCAAAAGGATCAATTATATTCATCCGGAACTGGAACCCATACTGAAAGAAACTTACGGGATCATAGTGTATCAGGAACAGGTCATGCAGATTGCAAACCAAATTGCTGGTTTCACTCTTGCTGAAGCCGACGTTATGCGGCGAGCCATGGGTAAAAAGATCAAAGCGCTTATGTCAAATATATCTGAGAAATTTATCGAAGGAGCTGTTAATCGTAAAATCCCCCGGGGGAGAGCAAAGGAAATATTCGCTCTGATCGAAAAATTTGCTCAGTATGGTTTCAATAAGAGTCATTCGACAGCATATGCTTATATAGCGTATCAAACGGCTTGGTTAAAGACCTATTATCCAGCTGAATTCATGGCAGCAAACCTTACCAGTGAAATGTCAAATATTGATAGGGTTGTAATCCTGATAAATGAATGTCGAAAGATGAAGATTAAAGTGATCCCGCCGGATATCAGCATCTCAAAAGTCAACTTTTATCC
>JAZGBQ010000031.1:0-8980 GCA_036476435.1 Fidelibacterota bacterium | reverse complement strand
TAATAGAAACACAAGATGAGTTGGAAGAAGCGGACGCAGTTGTATCTGCCCTGGAAAAAGAAATAAAATTAAACAAACGTACGTTCAGTGATTTTGCTGTGCTCTATAGGACGAATGCCCAGTCGCGCGCGTTGGAAGACAGTCTTAGGAGACAGGGTATTCCTTATAATATCGTGGGTGGCATTAGATTTTATGAACGTAAAGAGATTAAGGATGTACTTGCATATTTACGGTTAGTTGTGAATCTTAGGGATACAATTTCATTGCGGCGTGTGATCAATTTTCCACCCCGTGGAATCGGACTAAAAACAATTGGTAAATGTGTAAGTCAGGCAAGTATAGACAAAAAAGAATTATTCGAGGTACTCGAAAATCCTACGGTCATGGATATCCGGGGTAAACAAGCTGCCTCGCTTAAAAAATTCCATGACAGTATCCAGAAATACCATGAAATGCTTGATAAGCTGAAAGCAGGAGAACTTATCAGAGCCCTTATCGAAGAAACAGGCGTGTTATCCTATTTCAAGCATTCCCTTGATGCAGATGACCAGGATAAGTATCGAAACGTGTTAGAGCTTTTGAACAGCATCGACGCATTCACTACGAGAAACCCGGAGGCCGGTCTTAGCGAATTCCTGGAGGAGATATCATTATTAAGCGATATTGATACATGGAACGATCAAGATAATAGGGTTACCCTGATGACGTTACATGCTGCGAAAGGTCTTGAATTTGCGGTTGTATACATAACCGGACTGGAAGATGGATTGTTTCCTCTATACAATTCTATTGATGATCGAAAAGAACTCGAGGAAGAACGACGGCTGTTCTACGTCGGCATGACCCGTGCTAAAGAACGAGTTTATCTGATGTATGCTACCTACCGCAGAAGAATGGGTACAGACTATGGGGTTGGCCTTATATCCCGGTTCTTACGTGAGATTCCTGAGGATTATCTTGAGAAGATTCCGTTCTCATCGGCAATGACTCGTAAAGTTATTTCCACGGCTCCCGGAAGAACCCGGATCAAAGTGACTCGCACGGTCACAACGTTTGACGATTTCATGGTTGGCGATTTTGTTGAACATACGATATTCGGCGTTGGTAAGATCATGGCTCTAAGTGGGACAGGGGAGAATCAAAGAGTCGGTGTGGTTTTCAAGGATGGATTGAAGAAAAAACTGATCGTGAAATATGCAAATTTAAAGAAGATCAATTCGTCGATCGCTGCATCATAATTAATTCTCGTTTCCCAGCTACCCAATCATTGTAAAAGGTCCGGATATAATACTTTTAATAGCCAAAATGTCTCTTTAATTTCTTTGAGACTCATTCTCAATTAAACAAATATTAGTATAATTATGAAAACATACTCAGTATTAAAAGAAGCTCTTAAAGATAGTGGACTTCGTTATACTCGACAACGTCAGGCTGTGTGGGACGAACTGTGTTCGACAAGTGATCACAGGGATGCGGAAGACATCTATGTAACGCTGGTTCACGATGGACTTCCTGTATCAAGGGCCACTGTCTATCGTACAATTGAAGTGCTGGTAAAAAAAGGATTAGCTAGAAAGCTTGATATAGGCGATGGTCGAAGCCGCTATGAGATGCGACTGGAAAACTCCCATCATGATCATATGATTTGTGTTAATTGCGGTAAAATTGAAGAATTTGTCGATCTTAGGATCGAAGAGCTGCAAGAGGATGTTGCCAAACGTCACGGTTACATTCTGAACACGCACAATCTTCAATTGTACGGTCTTTGCGGTGACTGTCAATAATGCGATCAGTTGGTGATATGAACAATGGAGAAACAGGTTTTATATCTGGGTTTTCTAATAATATGGATCTTCAGTCGCGATTGGTGGAAATGGGTATTCTTCCGGGTGTGATGATTCGCGTTATTAAATGGGCACCCTGGCGAGGGTCAGTGCAGTTACAAGTAAGAGATTATCACGTATCCATTCGCAGAGAAGATGCTGTAAATATTTATGTAAGATCAACACTTACCTGATCTGAACTATGCAACAATCATTTGAAAAAGATAGTCGCCCTTGGCTTGCCCTTATAGGTAATCCGAATAGTGGAAAAACCGCTATTTTCAATCTTCTTACAGGTCTTCATCAGAAAGTCTCGAATTATCCCGGTATCACAGTAGAACAGAAACGAGGTAACGCTAAGATTAATGGTGAACTCAGTATCGAACTACTCGATTTACCTGGAACGTACAGCCTTACACCTGAATCCTTGGACGAAAGAATAGTTGCCGAGCAGGTTTTACAATGGGTCCATGGAAATGATCGCCCAGCGGCCATAATATCAGTAGTGGATGCCTCAAATTTAAGCCGGAATTTTTATCTCACATCGCAATTAATGGATCTTGATATTCCTATTATTATTGCACTTAACATGATAGATCTAGTGAAGAAAAATAACGAAACTATTAATGTTCAAGCATTACAAAAACAATTTGGGGTGGCAGCGGTTGTTCCCATGTCCGCTCTTGAAAAAAAAGGAATACAGCAGTTAAAAGACGCCATAAGCATTGCAGTAAAAAAAGGTAAGCAGAGTAATCATACTCATCTATTACCTAAAGATACCAAGATACGAGAATATTTACGGCCTATTAAGGAGCTTTTTTCAAAGGAATTTGGATATTCGGATCGCATGGCGTGGGCACAATCGCTCAGGATAATAACGCGCCAATCCGCCATGAATCTTTATGAAAATCCTTATGAACCATCTTTGCAGTTCGAACCGGAATTTATTAGTAAACTCCGTTTATCAAGGGAGAATGCAATTGCAAAACTGGAAGAATCCGGGTTTCCTCACCGCACTCTTGAAGCAACCTTACGTTATCATTGGCTGGATGATCTCTTAACAAAATCTAACAACGTAAAATCCACTAAAAGTATATTAAAAATCACCCGAAGTGAGAAAGTGGACAGGATATTAACACACCGATTCTTTGGTCCGCTGATCTTTGTGAGTATCCTGATGTTTATTTTTCAATCCATTTTTAGTTGGGCGACCATACCGATGAACATGATTGAACGGGGGGTTGTGATTGTCAGTGAATACCTGATGAGTTCCATGGCGCCAGGGATGTTCAGAGGATTGCTCGTGGAGGGCATTATTGCCGGTGTTGGTGCAATCATTGTATTCTTACCACAGATTTTGATCCTGGTTGCCTTGATGTCAATAATGGAAGATCTGGGGTATATGTCACGGGTGGCATTTATGATGGATAAATTCATGACCCGGATAGGACTCCATGGTCGGTCTGTTTTACCACTTATGAGCGGATACGCTTGTGCTATTCCGGGCATTATGGCAACCCGGACGATAGACAGCTGGAAGGAAAGATTGATTACGATCCTCGTTGTACCGTTGATGAGTTGCAGTGCCAGGTTACCGTTGTATGTACTCATGATCGGTGCTTTTATCCCTGCAAACAAAGTGTTTGGGGTATTCAGTCTGCAGGGATTAACCCTCGTATTTATGTATTTCCTGGGAACAGGGGCGGCATTTATTATTGCCCGTATCTTCAGTAGAATCATCAAATCACAGAGCAAATCAACCTTTGTAATGGAGCTTCCGCCATATCGTATTCCTATGGCAAGATCAATTTTTCATCAGGTATATTTGAGAGGGAAACAATTTGTATTCAATGCCGGGAAAATCATCATGGCGGTTTCAATCGTATTGTGGTTTATGGCATCTTATCCCAAAACTGTTGATGAAACAACGAACGTAAATCCCATTCATACAAGCTTCGCTGGCAAAATTGGGCATGCCATTGAACCGGTAATCAAACCTTTAGGATTTGATTGGAAACTTGGAGTTGGTCTTATCACATCTTTTGCAGCCCGGGAAGTTATTGTGAGTACCCTGGCAACGCTATACAATGTGGAAGGCGGAATCGAAAATGTAGTGAGTCTAACCGAGGCTTTACAAACTGATCGTGACCCTGTAACAGGTGAGCCGGTATATTCAACACTGGTAGCTTTGTCGCTTATGGTGTTTTTTGTATTTGCGGCTCAATGCATGGCAACCTTTGCAATTGTGAAAAACGAGACCAATTCATGGAAATGGCCATTGATAATGATATTATATATGACAGGATTGGCCTACCTCGGATCCTTGATTGTTTTTCAGGGTGGTAGTTTATTGGGTTTCGGAACATGAACTGGCAGGTTTACCTTTCAGTCATTGTGGGGATACTGGCATTGATTTATGTTATCAGGAGAAGTATCCGCCAACTAAAAATTTCTGAAACTGATTCAAAGTGTGATAATTGTCCCGTTGCAGATTTAAATGAACCAAAATCTCAATCTGACTGATTTATATATTTAACCATCTTCATACCATGGTTATGCGGATGACCTAGTGCGTTAAATCCGGCTTGTTTATATAGATTAATCGCTGCTGAATTTTCAGTATTAACATATAATGTTAAGATGGGTATTGATAACTCCTTGGCAACATTGATTGCCTTATTAATTATAAGTTTTCCCAGTCCTTTCTTTCTGTAATCCTTATCCACAAATACATGGAATAGATGAAGAAAATCATTTTTTGGCTGTAATTGTAAGCTCATATAACCCACTATCCAATTATCTAATTTTAAAACATATGATTGAGTAAGATGAGAGGAATAAGATGCTTTTACCCAGGTTTTGAAATTAAACGGGTATTTGAGACTGGGGGCAGTCAAATGCAGGTCCTTTGGATCTGAAAACCATTTTTCGAAACATGATTTCAAAATCCTTTGATGGTTCCTGTTTGAATAACTGACAGCTTCAAATGTTATATTATACACCATATTCGTCCTAAATTAATCATAATCTTTGTAAGATATCCTGGCATTTGGTCCATAAATCGATCATGCAAAGAAATTTCACAATAGTCATTTACGATGAATTAAATTAACATTGTGTGACTAGAATTATAGTGGTAGAAATGGATTATTACATATGAAAAAAACCACACCAATCATTGATTTTAAGGAGGGAGAAAAAGTTCAAGGATTTTATTTGTGTGCTGAAAAACACGTGCGTCATACACGTACAGGGGAGCGTTACCTTGATCTTTTGTTACGGGATAGAACTGGTCAGATCAACGCCAAGGTCTGGGATAAAGTAAATGAGTATAGTGACAAGTTTGCCGGTGGCGATCCCGTTGCTGTTTCCGGAACAGTGGAAATTTTCTTGGACCGTCCACAGTTAGTTGTGAAACGGATCAATCGGGCCTCTGTCCAAACCTATGGCCGCTACGGATATGATCCAGGGGAAATTGTACCATCCTCCAAGAAAGACCCTAAACAGATGTGGAAAGAATTAATGATCTTAATCAAACAGATACGTAATTCCCATCTCAGAAATCTGGTTATGATGGTCTATCAAGAGAATAAAAAGAAATTACTTACCCATCCGGCCTCAGTATCTATCCACCATAATTATCGTTCAGGGTATCTTGAACACATTCTCTCCATGGCAAAAATCGGTGAAAAGTTGGCACCTCACTATGCGGTAAGTAAATCGTTGTTACTTTCTGGAATAATGCTACATGACATTGGAAAGATCCAGGAGATTACCTCCGATCTGGAAGCATCATTTACGGATGAGGGACATTTTATCGGACACATCGTCATGGGCCGTGACATGATTATAAAATCTGCCGCAAAAATGAAGGGTTTTCCCAAGGATCTATTATTGAAACTTGAACACATTATTCTTTCCCACCAGGGTCGTTACGAATGGCAAAGTCCGCGAGTCCCAAAGTTTGCGGAAGCCCTGCTGGTTCATTTGATCGATAATCTCGATGCCAAGATGAATATTATGAAACACACAATATTGGAAGATGTAGAAGAAGGATCATGGACATCAGGTCGAAATATGTTCCATACACCATTATATAAGGAAAGTAATGGATCTAAGTAGGCTTGTCCGTGCCTCCGTTTTTGCGGCTGTTTCCATAGGATTGGGATTTTCGTTACTGATGGTCCCAAATGTGGAGCTCATATCAATTGTCGTATTTATCTCTGGCGTAACGTTGGGTGTTGGCTGGGGAATAGTAGTTGGTGGAACGGCCGAATTCATATTTTCTGCACTTAATCCATTCGGTTCAGGATTGTTGTTTCCGCCGCTCCTGTTGGGGCAAGTTTTGGGTATGATTACCATTGGTGCCGCCGGAGGCCTATTGCGTCCGTTGTTTTTTCGGAAAACATTTTCAGTCAAAATTATTTTCATTGCCGGTGTTTTTGGATTTATCCTGACGTTCATTTTTGATTCACTGACCACACTTAGCTATCCCATCAGTGCTGGGTATGATTGGCCCCAGACGTTAGCCTTATACCTCTCGGGAATAACATTCACCCTGTTACATCAGATCTCCAATGCGATCATCTTTTCAACAGGAATACCAGGAATAATGCGGCACCTGACATGAAGCGGATATTTACACTGATCTTCCTCCCTGTCTTAATTTGGAGTAGCGAATTAGATGATAAAATCCCTTATGACTGGTCTGGACAATTCGGGATCGTAATTGTCGATGGAAGATTACTCTGGAATCATGATTGGAGTTACGGGCCGCTGTTGTATGATGGCTCATTTACCGCTGATCCCGGCAGATTTGGTGAAGATTATCAAAATAACTTTAGGCTAGAAATACCCGGAAGAAGTTCCAGTCAACCGGTATTTGCTGACTCTAGTCAGATTCAGTCAACTCTTAACTATTACCGCGGGGATTATTCTTATGATCAATTAGAACTTACTATCGATTTTAAAAACGTAAATCGATCCTACCGCTGGTATGGATTTAAGCGAGCTTATGAAGGTATTTACGGTCAATATGCCAGACCAGACCAACGACGTGTTCCGCTCCAGCAATCATATCGATTTGATTATATTTCACAAACGGATCATGAATTATTCAGAGCATCCGTTGCAGTTCATGTTAGTGATGTACAATTGGTTTTTAATGAGCAGGATGATTTCAAACAGAATGAAGAAAATATCATCGCAGGTTTCGATTATAACTATACCTTTGGGAACTGGAAGTTCATCGCTGCTGGTTCCCTGCATAATCAAAGAAATGACTTCCGGATGCTGACCAGCATATCACGATCAATCCTAAAATTGAACCGTACGAATGTTCGAACAGGTCTGTCGTATCAGATGGATAAATCCAGAACATTACTATTTGAGTTGCAATCCAGCTGGCAAAATATTGATCAAACTGTTTTATCAAACAGTTATTGGAGTTGGCAAAGATTCTGGAGTGGCATAAAGACTGATTTGATCAATGTCGGAATTGGTGGTACCTATGCAAGTCAGGAAGATATTATCCCATTGATCTTTATGGAGATTAAAACGGCTGACTTAGGAGCTCTTCACGGAAACGCGCGGCTTTATTATGATGGAAAACCTCGCCACCCGCTGTTCAGGGAAGTGTCAGAAGGTAAGTCGTTCGAAACGTGGCTACTGGGAGATTTCACGGCTGGTGTTGCTCGAAATAATTACGGAATCAATTCGACTATTTCCTATTCTAAAAATTTTGATGGCGACAGGGTATATTTGGAATCTGGAAATCATATTTATTCTCCTGAAGAAGAACAGCAAATCACGCTATCCCTGGGAGGAACCTTAAATCTTTTTAAACAGTGGGGAATTGGCGGGAGTATAAATCACACAATAGGTGATAATTCACTTTATAATGGATTTGGAGATCGTGCAAAAATTGAAATATTTGGTACCGAACGACTTTTTAAAGGTAAAATGGAGGCTGGATTCAAGTTCTGGGGAGAGGGATTCTTCAACCGTGATACTGAAATACTCTTTGATATGATGAATAACGTACCGATCACAATTGTTCATGATGAACAGAATCTGCCGGATTACTGGGTATTTAATTTTTCTATTTCAGCAAAAGTATCGAATTTCATTATATCCTGGACCCTACGTAATGTGGCGAATGCTACCGAGAGTCTCGTTCGCCAGGTGTTTAGTGAATTGGGTGAGGAATATATTTGGATCAATAATTCTTCCACATTTCCAGTGTTAGGTTCATTTGCCTCGTTCAGAATTATCTGGCGCCTGCAAGATTAATACTTTGCAACAGGATATTTGTCAATCAACCGACTCACTGGAAGCAAGCATGGAGCCCGGCAAGCCCCCAATCTGGAATTCTGCAGATATATCACCCCTATCATTATATAAATAGACCGTATCCGGTGCTGCAAAATCAGTTGTTCCAAAGAACAGCATATCGTCGAATCCAACCGCTGAATACCCGTTCGATTTGTCTATAAACTGATTACTGGTTTGAAGTGAAAGATCCTGTTGAACCTCAGCAATTCCAGTCCCGTTGATTCTGTAAAGATGATCTTGGAATATTATCAGATCACCAACAAGCTCCGTTGTAGGACCTAGATCCTTTGAATCAACAATGTTGGAGTTCAAATGAATTCTTGACAGACCTGCGTATTTATTCCAGGTCTCATCGTAATAGGTGCTTGATACGTAGAGATTTCCTTTATGCACGACTAAAGACCCAGGTCCCGGCACGACGGGGAATGATCGTTCAATGTTGTGGTCGTCCAATGAGATTTTTAAAACCTGGTCTCCACTGGTCCAATCCTGTTTCAGGACCAAGGAAACATAGAGATTGTTGCCATCGATCAGCATTTCTTCAGGTTTACCAGGAATGGGAATGGTATCTGGGGTACCAGATATGTTATTCAAATCAAATTTTAGTATCGCATTTAAATTCCAACAACTCACATATCCGTAATTTTCATTAATGGTCAAAAATCTTGGACTGGCATTCGGCAGTTCAATATTTGTATCAAACGATATGTCCCCTGAGATATTAAATACCCTGATGACATGGCTATTATTAACAACAACATACAGTTTATTGTCATGATAAGTAATTGACTGACCGACATCGCCTAATAAATTATCGGTCAGCT
>JAZGBQ010000309.1:0-3356 GCA_036476435.1 Fidelibacterota bacterium | reverse complement strand
AACAAGTGCACGAATTGATCAATGGTGATCTTAAACAAATAGATGCACCGTTTCAACCTGTACAAGCACGCTTAAGTCCCCATAAGAATATGGACATTGGAGCCGGAAAAGGTGAAGAAATTAATACTACGATATACGGCGGAGTTGTAGGACTGATTTTTGACGGACGGGGACGTCCTTTAGTTCTTCCAGAAAATGACACTGAGCGTATAGAAAAACTCCAACTTTGGTCAAAAACTGTAAATGAATATCCAAAATTTTCCTGATGGATACCATGATCAACCAATTTGAAGCACTAGGATAACAATATGGCCCATGCATATACACCCGGTTTAAAAGTTCTCCATGAAACAAAAGTACTCAAGGAAAGAAGATTGCCACTCAAAGGTGAGGTTCTGGTTAACGAGGATGATTCTGTTGAACCTTCACAAATTGTTGCACGCACCCATCTACCGGGCAATGTTCAAATGGTGAATGTGGCAAATCTGTTGAACATTGATGCAGTGGATATTAAAGAAATGATGAAGAAAGAGGATAACGAGCCTGTGGTAAAAGGAGAAATATTGGCTGAGACCCCGGGCTTATTCGGAATGTTCAAATCAAAGGTTACCGCCCCAATTGATTGTATCTGTGAATCCTGTTCTGATGTTACCGGTCAGGTTGTTTTAAGAGAGGCACCCATTCCAGTAGAGATCGATGCTTACATAAGCGGCCGGATTAAGGAGACAATTCCTGAAGAGGGTGTTTATATTGAAACTGATGCGGCGTTTATCCAGGGAATTTTTGGGATCGGGGGTGAAAGCCAGGGAAAGATCAAAACGGTCTGTGAATCGAGAGAACAGGAGTTAACAGAGGATTTACTGGACTCATCAATGAAAGGGAAGATAGTTATCGGTGGTTCATTTATTGGTCTCGATTCATTTAAAAAAGCCATTTCTCTGGGATTATCAGGTGTTGTTGTTGGGGGCTTTAATTATCAGGATTTGGAAGATATTCTTGGATATACATTGGGCGTTGCTATCACCGGATCAGAAAACCTGATTACATCGTTAATCGTTACTGAGGGATTTGGTAGAATAAACATGGGTCATCGCACATTTGATCTTTTAAAAAGTTTCGATGGCCATTTTGCCTCGATCAATGGTTCAACCCAGATCAGAGCTGGGGTCATTCGTCCGGAAATTGTCATTCCGCTGGATTCAAAAAATTTGACCGGTAAGCATAAAGACATGGATGCCTCATCAGGTGTCACGGAAGGTAGTTTGATCCGTGTCATCCGCGCTCCATATTTTGGAACCATAGGTCATGTAACCTCTTTACCGAGTAAATTACAAAAAATGGAATCAGAGACCAGGGTAAGGGTTGCTGAAATTGAAATTAAAGGTGAAAGAGTCATCATCCCTCGCGCAAATTTGGAACTGGTTGAGACCGATTGATGTTAAATGGGGCGGATCGTCGTGAAATTATTATATTCATTACTACCAAATAATTAATGAAACTGGTAAGCTCAGAATTCGATGCAGAAACACTTTCAAAGGAGGAAAAAGAAGCGATCTCAAGGATCGCCGAACGAATTTTAAGATCTGGTCTGGTTACTCCCGCCGTATTCTTTTTAGAACTTATTAAACCTTTTTCTTTATTAACTAGTCACACACTTGTATTTTTTGGTCCTATCATAACTGCCTTTGTTCGACAAGATAAATATTACATGGTTACGGAATTGCTAGAAGAACCAAAGAATGTTGAATTCCTCATATCCGAAATCGAACGAATTGATCAAGAGCTATCAACACCAAAAAAGAAACAAAAAGAGGTAAACCGTGAACGATAAGAAATTCTGGTTCATGTCTGGCGGTATTCTCATCGCATTTCTGGTATACTGGAGCCTTGGGTATCCCTATTTCATTGCCGGACGTATTGTTATGTTTTTCGCCATCCTTATTTCTGCAGGTGTTATCATCTTTTATATCAATAAGGTTAAACGCGGGGAAGAGATTTTTTTGAGGTCAATCCCCGGCTTAGATGCCTTTGAAGAAGCGGTCGGTCGATCAACCGAAATGGGTAAACCGGTGCTGTATGTCCCCGGTATCGTAGACATGGACCAGGTGGAGACCGTAGCTGGAGTTATCATCCTTGGTCATGTTTCAAAGATGACAGCCCGTTACGAGACTCCTTTGAATGTACCGGTGGCTCGGTCAATAGTCATGAAAGCAGGGAGGGAGGCGGTTAAAGAATCGTATACAATGGAAGGTCGTCCTGACTTATTCCATGAGGATATTGTCCACTATTTGACGGATGAACAGTTTGCCTACGCTGCCGGGGTTAGCGGGATTATGATGCGGGAAAAACCTGCAGCCTGTTTCTACCAGGGCAAATTCTATGCTGAATCGCTCATTCTTGCCGAAACCGGCAATTCCATCGGGGCGATCCAGATCGCAGGAACTGCATCTCCGGCGCAGATCCCATTTTTTGTGACAGCTTGTGACTATACTCTTATCGGTGAAGAGTTCTTTGCAGCCAGCGCTTATCTTTCAAAAAAACCTGAACTCATTGGTGGTGTAAAAGGAATGGATATACTGAAGATTGCAATCATTGGATCCATTCTGCTGGCAGTCTTGCTGCGGTTTATGCACGCTAAGGAATGGATCGATTTTGACGTAATGCAATTTTTAACCGTTCAGTAAGAGGTTCTTATGTTTTGGAAACGACAAATACCTATCGCGATTGTATTAATTGTTGGAATCTTCACGCTGTTCGGGTGGTTCTTCAATCATCCGACAGTCACTTCATTTGTAAATGATGACGCTACTCAATGGTATGATATTCTCGCGAGTTTTGCAATCTTCCTTGGTGCGCTAAACCTTTTGAAATTACAATTTCAAAAAATTATTAAACGGAAACGAAATTGGCAATACAGTATCCTTGTAATTGGTGGCTTCGCTTTTGCTTTTATAGCTGGATTTGTTATGCTGGGTGCCTACTATGTAGATGTAAAAGATCCAGGCTCGGATCCGGCGAATGTTGCCCAGGTGGCAGCAAATGAATTCAATCAGGATGCAAAGGGTCTTGAAAATGCTTTAAATCTGGTTACGGATGATGCACCACTTAGAATCGAAAAGGTTTATTACACGAAAAAAGGAGCAGAAAAACTATCAGATCAGTTGCGTGCTGCAGGGGCTACGGTAGAAACCAACTCAGCTGAGTGGGGTTCCCATTTATTAACCGATGATTCACTTTTTAACTGGATGTTCTGGAAAATGTTTACACCGCTGCAGGCGACAATGTTCGCACTCCTGGCTTTCCTCGTCGCGTCCGCATCCTACCGGGCATTTCGCATCAGGAACTTCGAAGCTACG
>JAZGBQ010000308.1:0-2641 GCA_036476435.1 Fidelibacterota bacterium | reverse complement strand
GAGGCTTGTTTTATTACTTCTGTAGCTCTTTCATAGTCCAAGACCACAAGTGAATCTTGTTCCAATAGCGCAAGTTCATTCACAAACGTTCTACCTAGATGAGTTTCTCCATCTGTAAATAATGCCTGAATAAAATCGTCTTCCTGGGTGATATATTGATGGAATAGTTCACTCAAAGCAGATTGATCAATATCATTTCTGATCCGCATCATGGAAAATTCAAAAAAACCGGCCATTGGTGGTGGTAGAGAATAACTTGTTTCACCCTTATAATGAATATCGACTAGTAAGGCTCGCGACGCTAATTCGTCCAGCACTTTCTTTGTGTCAGTTTTATCTAAATTCCAGATCTTACTTGCCCTTTCTGCTGTGAAAGGACGAATAGGAAGCTGAGACACAAGATCTGCTTCTTTTTCTGAAAAAAGGATTAACAATATTTTATTTAACAAGGGCGACGGTGGAGCTCCCTGCGGAAATTTATTTAAGCGATCAACGAGTTTTGAATATCCCGTTCTATTGATGTGATGTGCCATTAATCTTACTCAAATATATTCACTGATTTTCGGATGCATTATTATTATTTCAAGTAAACCATTTTTCCAAAATTTACTTTTTGCTCAGCGGTAAAATTGTAAAGATAAACTCCGGCACTGACCTGATTACCTCTACCATCTTTCGCATTCCAAATTACCGTGTATCGACCTGGCTTTTGAGTTCTATCAACCAATAAACATACCTCCTTACCAAGTATATCAACTACGCTTAATCTTACATGAGTCTGTTTGGAGATGTTATAAAATAATGCTGTTACTGAGTTAAAAGGATTTGGAGCAACAATAAAACTTGTACTGTTGGATTTTTCTTCCGATCTGTTTTCAACGTCCAGTGTCACAGTAGTAACTACATTAGCCAGATCACTTTCATTCCCCGAACTGTCCGTTGCAGTAACACTGTAAAAATATTCGGTGTAAACATCCAGGTCCGTGTCAATGAATGATGTCTCTGTTTTTAACACCACGCCGATGGTCCCAGCTTCGTCTTTCGAATTAAAGGTATTTATACTTCTGTAAATATCGTATTCTTTTAAATCCGGTTCCGAGTTATGATCCCAATGCAATACAACTTGACCAAATTCTGTTAAAACGCCAAGATTAGTGGGGGCTTCCGGTTTTGTATTATCTTTTGGTTCACCAAGTTTCACAGCGCTTCGTTCACTCATATTCCCACCCTTGTCCATTGCAGCGATACTGTAATAATACGAATTACCATTGATCAAATTATTATCAATATAGGTTGTGTTTGACATATGAACATTTGTTGAATAGTTAATCATAGTTTCATCAAACTCTGCTCTAAATAATATATAAGTTGCTAAATCAGGTTCTGAACTGGGATCCCAAGACAGATTTACATGACCGTCACCACTTACAACTACAAAATTGGTTGGGGTGTCAGGTGCGGTATCCAATGGGATCGCTGATTTCACGGCACTACGAACACTCATATTCCCTGACAGGTCCATTGCAGCAATACTGTAATAATACGGATTACCGCCAACTACATTATAATCAGTATAGTTTACCTGAGGCCATACGACATTTGTCAGATATTGCAGTACATTATTCACTGATTCTGCCCGGAAAAGTACATAACTTCCCAAGTCTGGCTCACTATTCGGACTCCACGACAAAATAACTGACAGGTCTGCACCTTCAGCAATAAAATCCATCGGTACCTCTGGCGCAATTACATCAGATAACTTTTGTATCCTTTTATATACCAGGTTAGCTAGTAGCTGATAGCCGTCTTCATTCGGATGAATCCCGTCCTGGTATAATTCACTGCGATTTTCAAAACTTCCATATAAATTAAGCACACTGGAACCAGTTTGGTTGCCTACTGCCGAGATCTTGGGAATTACTTCATTTTTGAGATTCGCCTCACTGTCAGTATCAAATAAAATTGGCGGCGGATAGCACAGGATAAATGTTGCATCAGCATTTTTAATTATAAATGATTCTATCAATGCAATGTAATCAGATTCAAATTCATTACTAAATATCCAATTCTCAGGTTTGCTATCGTTCGTACCTAATAGAATCACCACTATATCTGGAAAAAATCCCAGGGCAAACTGGTATGATGATTTTTCCCAGTATGGTGAATCGCTGTTTTTTAATACCGTTGATCCGGAATAACCAAAATTTCTAACATGATAATCAGGACCTAAAAGTACCCCAAGAACTGCCGGGTAACTATCTTCTGCAGGATTTGGAAGCCACGCACCAGCGGTTATGCTGTTGCCAATACAAGCAACGCGAATTTGTTGAGCCGGAACAATCGCAATAAATATCGGGATCACTAATAGTATAACAAGCCGATGATTATATTTTATTTTCATTAATAATATTGATCTGCTCACAATTGATAAGATCTAATTAATTAGAATTTGATGAAATAAATCAAATTATTAAAAGTAATTTTTTTCCTTCTACCTAAATATTGCTATTTGTTAGTTTATCATAATGTACATATTCAGTGTACAACCATTGTACAAATTTTTCGATCGTGAAGAGACTAAAAAATATTATTAAATCCCTTCCTATATTTATTATATGTTATTTTTTATGCTCGTGTGATG
>JAZGBQ010000307.1:0-3347 GCA_036476435.1 Fidelibacterota bacterium | reverse complement strand
AAAACGATTCTCCCTTGCGCAAGGCATACCACTGTCCTTTTGTTTTCAAGATCTTCCCATCTTTCTGAAGTTTAGACAGTGATCGATTAAGATCCTTCAAAGTGTCAGATCGGATCTTCAATAATCGTTTAAGATCTTTAAATCGCAGTCGTTGTCCCGGCGATTGAGATATCAGTGATAAAATCTTTTTTTGCATTGCATTAAAGCCTTGATATTATTGATAAGTGCAATTTACCGGTTTTGAAGGTGTCATTCCGGTTCAAACCATAACTTATTTTGAAGATAATTTTCTTGTTAACTTGCGATAAACCAATACCGTAACCCATTGGTACCGGTTGTATTTCATCCTGAACAGCGACATTGTAAAAGAAGGTTATTTCTGACGAGCCGTCATTGATCATAACAAATTCAATGGATGGTATTATTACCCAGTTACTGGTGAGAATATCTTCGGAATAGCCGCGCAGCGTATTAACACCTCCATACCTGATTTTTTGTCCAATATGCAATTGACCCTGCCGTATCCAGGATCCTTTTGCCCAGATCCCGAATCGTATATAATTCCTTTGAAAAATCCTGGTGATTGCTGAAACTGATAAGGAACCATACAGTAACAGTCGCGAATTTTCATCCTGGTTTACATTCCCTATTTCAAAGTTTCCATTCCAGGAAAATCCTGCCGTAGGAATCCAACGGTTATTTCTTCTATCCCCGGATGACTCCAGGAATACGGATTGAGCTTCCTGGTTTCCTATTGTTACCGATTGTTCTTCATTTGATGATTGTATCTTGCTTTGAATAATTCCTATTTGCCATTTACCGTATCTGCCCAGCCTGGCAGTTATCGAAACAGCAGCATCATTTCTCAAATATAATCCTCTCCGAAAATCCTGGAAAAATCTCAACCGCACTCCGGTAGGTAATCCGAATGGATATGGATCCTCATAATCAAAGGTGAAAACCTGAGTTTCATTATCAACACGTTTCCATAAGATATCTGCAACGCCCGCCCTTTTCCAAAGATTTTCCAGATGAAAGTCCATCTGGCCGGTTACCTGCCACTCATTTGACTGATTGTATTGTGCACCGGCAATTCCAGAAAAATAACTTTCAAATTCCGGTTCGAAAATCACCAGTGCCCCCAGTTTCTGAATCCCATAATAAAATGGAATAATTGTCGTTGAATCCGTCACAAAATAGTGGTCATTTTTTATAACGTTTAACTGTTTTTTTAACTCAGTACCTGGATTTGCACCTATCAGCGGCTTAAACACCTGGTTTCTTACCGCTGATTTTAAGTGTCCATGATATGTGTATGCTAAAGTATCGATCACGTTCTCATTTTTCATTCTCTTATACCACAATTGGGGTGTTTGATCGCTATTTAATTTAATTTCGTTCAGGATAAACACGTCATCTGAATCATTATTAGATTTAAGAATTGAGTCCAGCTGCATGTGGATACCTAGAGAATCTTTGGCTTGAAACGAATATGAGTTTTCCGGATTGACCAAAACGTTTTGGTTGAAGCAAATGGAAAACCACATTAATAATATCGGGGCTTTAGAAATGTGCACGAAGTTCTCCATTTATTGAAAAGAAATTCCGATGGCGATCATTATTTATATAATTCGACCGCAGGATCAGTGAAAGATTTGTTCCCAGCAGGATCTGTCCCTGCAATCCCCCCTTGAGCGAATTTCCAGCCGGATTTCCATTCATTGCTTCTGGAGGAAGCATAGTGTTCTCTCCGGTCTTTACGGATAGCCAATCAATTACAAATTTCAATCTTCCTGATTTTGCAATAAAATAAAGTACTTCCACCTTACTGCCGCTAGCCCGGGCCGAAAATTTATTGTTCAGATGCCGCCCTTTATCAGCCCCTCCCTGGAGGAGAAGATTCAATTGCCACACCGCGTTGGCTTGTATTTTTATTCCTCCTTCAAACCATGAACCACCTGAGTTCCGATTTCTTAGATTCCAAAAACTCGATTCGACGTTGCTGTTTTGATTTTTTGCAACAATAATTCCATGGATATCCATTGTGATTGGCCACTGGACTTCCAGACCTTTCTGACCGATCTTTGAAATCGTATTTCCCCTGGGATCAAGACCATTTAAATCCTGTGTTTCAGTAGTCCATAAGTGCAATAAGCGTATCTTTTTTGGAGGTCTGAAGTTAATGTCAGCTCTCAAACCTGTCTTTGACCTTGAGATGCTTGTTGCTGAGACGCTTGGATTTACAATATTCTCAAAAGTTAGTATCGATCCCCTGAATTCTGTTCTCAACTCAACCTTACCAGAGAAATATTTTAATAATTTCCCGTTCAGTCGTACTCCATCGAATTCAACTCTCTGAATTGCTGACAGATTTGTTGTTGGTCTTCGTTCACCAGTCGGAATCGTAAAACTGACATAAGATCCATTTTCATCCGGGACATATTCATTAAAAAATGGATCAAATCGATATTGACCCAGCCCGGGTCCGACAGAATCAAAAACGACCGCCCGGGTTTGGGTTGAAGTTTCCTCCAGCTTTGACTGAAGGTCATACCGTAGTGGATTCAAAGTATTTCTGAAACTCAGTCTGATGCGAGCAAGTTGAAAATTTTGTTTGATTTGTTGATCTCGTTGGTCAAGCACCCGTTTTCTATAAGTAAGTTGCCCTCTCCATCCACTGGATATATTTCCGGTATAATCGATTTCTCCGAAAATTCCATCGCTGACAGTACTAATTGCAGAATTGTCCTGCTCTCTCCGTCCACGATCGATCCGGCGTCCAATTTGTGCCCGCAGCTGATGTTGCTGATTTTTCACTGAAATTCCCAATCCCCACTGGTCGAATCGATCGATCCTGGCGTTCCTTTCACTTTTCAACGTAAGAAACGGTTGAATGGTTGAATTAAAGGCTTTTATCTGCGCGGAAAATTGTTCAAAAAGGTCACCATTTCCAGATACCCGGTTATAAGACGCCTTTAGAGTCGGAAATAACGACATTTTTGCATCAACTGCGCCTGAAATTCTGTTCCGCAATCCTAGATTCTGTGTCGCATGCTGACTGGATGAGAATAGAATAGTTCCAAAATCAGGATCAAGGATTGAAAGTTCCGCGGATAATAACGTTTCATTTCCAAAAGGATCATCGGCATAATTCCACTCGCGATTGAACAATACTTCTCGTTCATATTGAAGTTCCTGAAATGCTTGTGAACGCTTCCAATGAAGCAATGCATAGTTCCAGGTTGAATTGGATAACAACGGCAGTTCTATTCCAGACAAGCGAAATTGATATCCATATCCATTATTATCATCATCATGTATATCCGAATAAATGTTTTTATCAATAT
>JAZGBQ010000306.1:0-17233 GCA_036476435.1 Fidelibacterota bacterium | reverse complement strand
TACTACTAGACGAAGTGTTAACGCCAATTGCAATTCTGGGAGCGGTGTTCATTATCGGAGGTGCATTATTCATTAGTACTAAAAAGAGGCTCCAAACGCCAGTTCATTAGCAAATCAGTGATTCATCAATAAAGATTCTTTAACTTTCATATATATTGACATGATTACATTCACAAAGTTCACAGCTCCTCTGGGCCCACTTCTTCTGATCAATAGTGAACTAGGTTTACACAGAATCTTATTCCCTGATGATACCAATCCTAAAGACCATCTAGCCAAGTTATTTCCTAACAGGATAACCAGAGAGACAACATCCGGATTTTCTACAGTTCGAGAACAATTAACCTTGTATTTTGCAGGTGCTCTTAAATATTTTAATTTGAATTTGGATCTCAAAACAACTCCCTACTTTAAGCGAGTGCTCGATAAAGTGGACAGCATTCCATACGGTAATACAGCAAGTTACGCAGAGATCGCTGCGCAAACCGGAAATCCGAGAGCAGTACGCGCAGTCGGTGCTGCTAATGCCAGAAACCCCATACCCATCATCATACCCTGTCATAGAGTAATTGCCAGTAATGGAAAACTGCATGGATATGCCGGGGGATTAGAACGAAAAAAATATTTGTTGAAATTGGAAGGATTCCTTTGATTCTTCACATATTCTTGTGATTTTTCATTAATAAAAATGACGGCAGCAGAAAAAACCAGGAAATCTATTTGGACAAAATTGAGGAATAAATTCCTCACTGGTATTTTGACAATGGTACCGTTGTATGTAACCTATTTCCTGATAAAATTTATTATCCAAATTGCACCTGACCTCCCCATTCTACGAAAAATTCCATTTCTTGCTGAACGCGAATTCCTCGTCAGTCTTCTGGGTTTTTTGGTGGGAATTACAATCCTTTTTCTGCTCGGAATTGTCGTCAGTAATGTTGTAGGAAAACGACTTTTTTCCCTGTTTGAGAGGATCATGGCAAAAGTTCCTCTGGTCAATACAATTTATTTATCATCAAGGCAGATTACACAGACCCTGGCACATTCTGGTAAAGGGAATTTTAAAAAAGTGGTTTTTATTGAATACCCCAGGAAGGGTTTATGGACACTGGCATTTGTTACAGCCTCATCACTATCAGAGTCTAGTGTTGAGTATGTCCACGTCTTTATACCAACAACACCGAACCCAACCTCCGGTATTGTTATTTTTTTGAAAGCCAGTGATGTAAGACCATCCGGAATGAGTGTAGAAGAAGGACTAAAAGCACTTATTTCCGGCGGGATTGTGGCACCACAAGACAATCAACTTCCTTAATCCCATTTTAAAGGGTATAAGAAAAGTAATAGGATATCCCTATGGCAATAGAATATTTGGACGGAATTAGACTTTATCGTGTTCTTTCAGCAGGATTGCAGCGAATAAAGGTCCGTGAAGATCATTTAAATCGAATCAATGTATTTCCTGTTCCAGATGCCGACACCGGTACGAATATGGTATATACACTCACTTCCATTCAAGAGGGGATCAATCAACAGGTTCATTCCAATGTCTATGATATGAGCGTAGCGATCGCAGATTCGGCACTGGATGGCGCGCGTGGAAATGCCGGATCAATTCTTGCTCAATTCCTGGTAGGTCTATCGGAAGGTTTCCATAATAAAGCCAAGCTTACGACCAAACAGTTTGCAGCTGCTACTGAAGTGGGAACACAGTTCGCTTATCAGGCCATGATGAAACCGGTGGAAGGTACTATTCTAACGGTCATTCAGGATTGGTCTGATGCCACCAAATCCCTGAGTGAAAGCATCACGGATTTTACGGTATTGATCCAAGAATCACTGAAAAAAGCACAAAAATCTCTTCAAGATACACCAAAAAAATTAAAAGTTCTGGCAAAGGCCGGTGTTGTAGATGCAGGTGGGCAGGGATTTGTTGACCTGCTTGAAGGCATTCAGGAATATATTCAGAATGGATTTTTATCACAGATTAAATCCTCAGAAATTTCCAGAAAAATTCCAGAGAAGATCGAATTCAATGAAAAATATCGATACTGTACAGAATGCGTAATTAGTGGAGAAAATATCAACCGGATCAAATTACAGGAAGGCCTTATGGACCTCGGAGACAGTTTTATCCTCGCGGGGTCAAAACATAAGGCAAAAGTACATATTCACACCGATAATCCTAAATTAATTATGGAGATCTGTTCCGAATTTGGACAGATCTCACGTGATAAAGCAGATGACATGCTTCTCCAGCAAAAATACGCGCACCTCAAGCATAAAAAAATCGCTTTAGTAGTGGATTCGACCGCAGACTTACCGGAGGAGATCATTGATTCCGGGAATATACATATAGTACCGGTAAGGTTAAGTTTTGGAGACAAACATTATATCGATAAGACTACCATGACCATAGATGAGTTTTGGCACGAACTGGAAATAAATCCCAACCACCCAAAAACATCCCAACCAACCCCGGGCGATTTTCGCAGGCAATACCAATTTTTATCCACGCATTATGATTCTGCCATATCGATCCATTTGCCTCCGACAGTAAGTGGAACATACCAGTCCGCGATTTCTGCAGCCCAGGGATTAACGAATTTCCCCATCAAGATTGTTGACGCAAATAACGTATCCATCGCAACCGGGTTAATTACCATCCGCGCTTCCGAGGCCGTCGAGTTAGATAAATCATTTGATGAGACCGTAAAAATTATCAATGAAGCCATCCAGAATACAAAAATATATATCTTACTGGATTCACTTGAATTCCTGGTGCGCGGCGGTCGCATACCAAAATCAAAGAAGCGGATCGCAGATGTCCTAAGGGCACACCCGGTCTTATCCCTAAATAATGAAGGAAAGATCGACTCCATTGGTAAGATTTTCGGACATAAAAATACTGACGAAAAATTCCTTGAATTCGTATCCAAGAGAATCCCACACGGTGTTGAGTATCGTGTTGGCATTACTCACGGCGGTTGTGAAGACCGGGCAAAAAAGATTGCGGAGCATTTTACCGCATTGATTGGTAAAGAAAACGTATTTTTCTCACAGCTGGGGCCGGGACTTGGTACACATGCCGGACCAGGCGTAATTGCCGTTGCAATCCAGTCGCTGGAGGATTCCTTACATGGATAATATATACCTCGCTGTACTTTTCGCAATAGTGTCCAGTTATATTATCGGATCCTTCCCGACCAGTATAATTATGGGCAAAATCGTAAAGGGTATTGATATTCGAGAGCACGGGAGTGGGAACGCCGGGGCAACAAATACATTTCGGATACTGGGCTGGAAGCCGGCACTGGTGGTTGTCATCTTCGACATATTTAAAGGCTGGCTTCCAGCAGCAACCTTTGCTTCCATATGGATCGGGGATGTTTCACAAATAGATATTGGTTTAGTGCAGATTCTTTGTGGTTTTGCAGCTGTCCTGGGACATACGTATACAATTTTCGCAAAATTCCACGGCGGCAAAGGCATCGGCACTCTGGCAGGAATGCTGCTGGCATTATATCCTATCGTCTTTCCATTTTGTCTCATTGTATTCATACTGACATTGTTGTTCACCGGATATGTTTCGTTGGGATCGATTTTCGCAGCTGCATCTTTACCCATCTTTCTCATGCTACTTCCGTTAATTGGAATTGAAAAAGGATCATTTGCTATATTCATATTCAGCCTGCTTATACCCTGGTTCACGATCTATACACATCGAAGTAATATTGTGCGCTTGCGGAATGGAACCGAAAACCGGTTTGATAAGGCAATGATCTTCAGAAAACGTAATTAATCAGAATTTCTGACCAAACGCAATGTGGAAAGCTTTCTCCACGTACTCACCTTCCCTAAAAGCCCATGCATAATCAAATCGTACAAGTTGAACGATTGGCCACAGAATCTGTAAGCCAATACCCGCACCGAACATAGTCTTCTGATTATTGAGATCTGATTTTTCTTTGCTTATAAAACCGGCATCCAGGTAAGCGGAAGCTGAAACACCAAACTCATTTTTGAATTTAGTGGCAAATTTTGGAATGATAGTCTGTCGAAGTTCAAGCGTTCCATGAATGGCCTGAAATCCAAAACGAAAATCTCTTTCTCCCCCCTGGTAGATCACCTGAGAAGGTGTTTTCCACCCTCTCACTGAAAAAGCTCCACCAATATATTGAACCCATATCTCTTCCGGGTTTCCGAATGTTAGTTGACCGCTGATATTAACGGTTCCGATTAGTGGTGTTTTACTTTTGACAAGCGTCCTGTACCCACTGTAGGATTGATCCCACTGCCAAAAATCAGGTCTGTCGGACCGCAGGTGGATTACAGCATTAACAGAATGTATAATAAAAAATCCACGATTTGGTGTTGTATAGATATCACGGGTATCATAAGCGATTTGCAGTTGCGGTTGGATCGAGGTCAGTTCAATGTTTTCTTTCTCGTGTGAGAATTTTGTTGCCTCCCATTCAATTCCAACGCGTGTTTTCCATCTATAACCATAATATCGTCCTAATTTAATGTTGGTATTAAATGTTGCTTTCTTATAGGGTAAAAAGGGATGTTGGAGAATATCTTTTGAAACTCCCAATTGTAATGAAATGTGATCTCCTGTCATCCATGGATTGTACCAGAAGGCACTGAAATTTGTTCGCGCGCCATATTGCCCGCCAATATTCAGGGATTCATTTCGGCCACGGAAATTATTGAAGAGAATTCCGCCGTCGATTGACCAGCCAAATCCCTCTTCGTAAACCGGCGAAGCTCCGGGAAGATATCGCCACGATTCAATCAATAAATATCGTAAGACCAACCCTTCAGATCCTTTTGGCAACACATCCCAGGATACATGGCTGAAAATCCCCAGATTATCTAAACGGTCCCGATCCGCCTCGGCAATTGCAGAATCAAGGGGGACGCCGACAGGATGCTGCAGCTCTCGTTGAATGATATAAGCTTGTGTTTTTTCGTGACCGATCACCGTTATTTCCGTAATGATAAGGGATTGACTAACAATGACGTTCACCCATGTGATCAATATAACTGGCAATAGAAGTATGGATTTTTTCATCGTATCAAAATAAATATAACTATTTGGTTCATTCCACCAGGTTTTTTATACCCTATGGAGATCGCATTTGTGCTAGTCTTTTTTATCGGGCCGTTCCTGTCCCCTATGACAGGTCCAACAGGAGATGGATCTTAATTCAAGTTTATCCATAACATTGCCATTAATGTGCTGGACCATTCGCAGCATCTCGCGAGCGCTCCGTTTATTGGACTTTTCATCACTGGCCAAATTATTTGGATTGTGACAGTACCTGCATTTCACTCCTAATTCCTGGGCCATGGATTTCATAAATTCCTTTATTTCCGTAGTGGTTGTAAAAGGGAGTACCTGTACATTTTTCAGTTCGGTTTTCAGCGTGTCCTGAGCAACCACACTACTCAGCATAATAATAATTCCTATGATTGTGAATCTCATATATCTTCCTACAACCACGTATGTATTTGTATAAGAAAGAGCGGATCAGTTGGGCTGCCTTCAGCAACTGATGTAATCCGTGCCTGAAATTTTAATTCAACAAAGGGGATCGGGAAAATACTTAACCCCAGAACAAAACGGGAGATTGCCTTTCCTGTTTTTTCAATATTCTCATCAAAAAAATCATACCGCCCTTCCGCCACCCAACCTTTCTTGATGTTAAAAGACAGCGAACTGAATGATGCCAAAGAAGTGGAAGTTGGTATCCAGTTTTTCGAGAGATCCAGTTCTCCCATCCAGGTCCACTTTCCATAATTTAATCCTCCGAAGATGCCGCCGAACGAAATATTCCCTTCTTTCAAATAAGACAAACCAACCATTTTTCTAACTTTTTCCCCATCGTGAAAATATTGCAGTTTCGCACTTACAGTTTTCTCTAAAATGGATTCATTTTCCCCATAATTTTGATCAGATCCATCCAAAAACCGGTTGTATAAACCAGCACTGAAAACAAGATCATTATAATTGAATGAACCCTCGATCCCTGCGGGAATTATACGAGTTGGAGAGAACAGTAAACCTTCCTTTTCCAACCCGACTTTTTGTCTGATATTTCCACCACGTGTAAATGCCGTATGATCAGCGAGTTTGATACCATAATCCGGCATCATTTTCCCGACACGAATGGCATTATTACCATCGGAAAATGTGAAAATCGCCCAGAATTCCTGATTGTTCCTTAGATGATCATGTTTGATGTACATGGCAAGATTGTTCAAAACGCTTATCTGGCCATAGATATCCAGTTGCATGGGGAATAAAACAACAGAAATCTTTTCAGTTTCCTCGAACTCTTCCTTTTGAATTAGAGACTGAATCCTAAAATCTGCTCCAAACGTTATGAATTCATTAATAATGCCGGAATAATTCGAAGTAAAACTCTTATCGGCAGGAAGTTCATCCAGAGATACAATACTGATTCCATAATCCGACCGCAGGTCGCCTCCGGTTGGATTCAAGTGACACAGTCCACACGAGGTCCCGTTCTGCACCGCAAACCTCGGTTCGCCAGAAATACTATTCATTATCACAAATAAGATGATAGCCAATATTGAAATAATTCTTCGCATTTAATTATTAAGATCTCCTTCCCTGATCCATGTCTCAATCAATAGAATTTCACGCGCACTCAAGGTACCATCGGCAGGCATTCGTTGCCCAAATACACCGGTACCGTTTATTTTGTTCCAAAGCACAGAATTTTCAGGGTCTCCCGGTACGATTCGTAACGCCTGGTTGTGATCACTGCCAATCGAAAGATCGAGACTGCCCGAGTTTGGATAGCAATGTACACAATGTTCATTGAATAATATCTAAATATCATTTTAAAAAACTGACATCCTCAGAATTTGTTCCTAGATCCACACCGGCTGCGAGTGCAAAGATAAGAGCGTATGGAAGATTTTGTAATATTTTGACGGTAAATGGTGCATCAGTTCCATACATACAAACTCCTTTATACCAAAAAGGCCTTCAAATGAAGGCCTTTTAACCATGGGTATTAATAGATTATTTGCGACCTCTGGCCATTTTTGCCCGAGCTACATCACCATTCTTATCAATAAAATACAGATAGCCGGCTTCACGCGTAACAAATGCATTGGCTACTTTCTCGGCATTACCGCCACCCTTTCCGGCCCTGGCCATTTTAGAGCGCCACACATTGCCATCCTTACCTAAATAATAGAGATAGCCTGATTGTTTTGTTACACCAACGGTTTTTACTACTTCCGCCATAATTATACTCCTTTTATAAGGTTATGATACACAGAATCTTTGTCTCTCGACAATAAGTGTACAAATTCAGGGGTTTAATGTCAAGAATTTTCTCGACGGGAGATCGTCGATAAGATTTAGGCCTTTTTCACCTTTCCCGGTTTAATATCAGCACATTCATTAACTGCTGATATAATGTGCAAATCACCTTAATTTTTAAGCCGAATTTGCCCCGGTAGCTCAGCTGGATAGAGCAACGGACTTCTAATCCGTAGGCCACAGGTTCAAATCCTGTCCGGGGTACTTGCTTATAATTGCAATGCCTTGTTGAAAGAAGCGTAGTTTATTTAGATTATTTATACATTCATTTAAATAAAATAGTACCTAATTATTGATAAAAGAGCTTTGAATAAAAGCCAAACACTAATACAACGTCGCCGTGAAAACCAGAATAATAATCACGAAATATTCATCACAGCGACTTAATTTAAAACACCCAGATGTTTCTTTTAATTAAAGATTAAATCATTGCAATATGTTTTGATAACGTACAGGGTAATTCTAGCCTTCGACACCGTTAATTTCGATTGAATCGTCAGGTGAAATACTTTCTTAAATCCAAATTGATCTTGATTTCCAAGACCTTTAAGTACATTCGATATCGAAAAAATCATTTGACGGGCCATTGCAAGATTTGCGGTAAGAAAAGTATTTTTCTATATGCTGGTGAGAATAAGAAAGAATCTCTGCACTGTGTATTTTGTAACGGCTGGTTGAGACTTAGATATCTTGCGGATTGTATAATAAAGGAATTTTCTCAAAATAACGCACAATCACTTAATGATCTGGTCAAAGAACAAAAGTTTAAAACTCTTAGTATTTTTCAAGCACAATCAGAGGGTCCGCTTAATACTTACTTAAAAAAATGCGATAATTATGTTTGTTCAGAATTTTTTATTAAGCGAGAACCCGGAGCTATTTACCAAGGTATCAGGAATGAAGATCTGCAAAACCTTTCGTTTAATGACGAAACATTTGATTTATTGATTCACACCTCAGTACTTGAGCATATCCGTAAACCAAAACTTGCATTAAAGGAACAATACCGCGTTTTAAAACCAGGAGGAATTCTGCTTTTTGAAGTTCCTTTGGTTGACCCATGGAATTCGGCAATAAGAACCAATAGTGTTATTCGTGTAGATACCGCATTCAATGCAGATAAATTTATTCTTGACCCGGTCTATCACGGAGATCCTCAGCGAAAAAAAGGAGCCTTAGTATATACTGATTGGGGTCTCGATATAATTGAAGAATTAGAGATAACCGGTTTTAACATCAGCTATTCTTCAATTAGATTAAATAATTCGATGATGGGTCACATAGTGGTATTTAAGTGCATAAAATAATTTCTTTTAGCCTCCATTTTATCTCTCCTATCAAAATATAGCAGGCAGTAAGATCAACGCTTGACATTTTGTTGGTGTGTTGGTAACAGACTACGAAAAAGGCTGTCAATCAATGCGGGTTGGTCACCCATTTGGGTAATATTATTAGCACCTGGTTTGACCAACGTTTTTTATCTACACATAATTGTAATATCGAGACTTTCCCTACGTACGATGCATAGATTTATCCTAATCATATGACAATAAATGATTAATATCTCTTATTCTTACTATATAAAATTATTGTATGATGAAAATATTAATCGCTATTGGCAGTAAAGAGTATTCCAAAACCACACTTCAGGTAGGAATGTGGATTGCAAAAGTTTTCAACGCATCCGTGACTATTGCTTATGTTGGGGAAAAAATCAGCTCTTTTGGTACAGGAAACATAGCTTTAACTCAAGAAAATATGGAAAAGTGGGGACTGGACATACCTGGTGTCACGGTGTTGGAATGGGCATTTAATTATCTGGCCGATCACAAATATTTTACTCCCGAAACTGTCGCAGCTGGGTTTTCGAAAAACACCTTGGTCCACGGCGGAAAAAACCGTTTGGAGTTATTTTTAAAAGGAACATTTTGTGAAAATGTTAAACTGATACTGAGACGTGGAAATATTGTACCGGAACTTCGGGAAGAGGTAGCCCAAGGTGACTATGACATAACTGTTATTGGTGGGAGTAAAAAACGGCGCATGGCTCACGATTTGATTCAATATATCGACAGTTCTATTTGTGTCGTAAATCATTTCATACCGTTCCAAAAATACAGACTCCTGCAAACTGTTGATGATTCAATAGGTACTGCCAAAGCTCTTCAATATGGTAGAAAAATAGCTAAAGCTTTTCAGACTCCTGTAGATCTTCTTACCGTATCGAAAAAAGAATCATTCGGACCAGGTTATATGAATGCGCACAAAAATGCAATTAAGGCTTTTAAAGAAGTCGGTATCAAAGCCGAAAGTCATTTAAAAGTTGGGGATCCGGTCGAAGTTATTTTAGAGACTGCCACCGAAAAACACCTGATTCTGATGGGCATGTCGCATCAGAATCCGATCAAGAAATTATTCAAAGGCAGTAAACCTGTACATGTTCTAAACAACTGTCAATGTCCGATTATTATCGTGAAATAGAATAGTTTGCAGCGCAATTCAAACATCACTTCTCTGATCTATTGGATTACGCAGAAACAGTGGTTAATCATCGTGGCTGTAATAAGTCTTATTCTTTATTTATTACCTACTCCCGAAGGTTTAACTCAATCAGGTTACAGAATCATTATTGTTGCATTGATAGCAGTGACCTTAATTGTAACTGAGACACTGCCTCTTCCTGGTACTGCTTTTGTGATAATTATATTGGAAGTGTTTTTTGGAATTGGTGATGCCAACAGTGTATCTAAATCATTCATGAATGATGCAGTCTTTTTTATAATGGGATCCCTTATGCTGGCGGTTGCTATTGTAAGGCAAGGATGGGATGAGCGAATTGCACTTGGGATAATACGGGTTACTGGCAATAAAACCCATTGGGTGACTTTTGGTTTTGCATCTGTTTCCGCCATTATCTCATCCTTCATTGGTGAACACACCGTTGTTGCCATCATGCTACCAATTGCTTTAACACTGATAAGATTTACATCCAGGGCTGGTAAAAATGTCAAAAATTTATCAGCCAATATCCTGTTTTCAATCGCTTATGGCAGTTTGATAGGGTCTATCGGTACCCCCTCCGGCGGCGGCCGGAATGTAATTTTACTCAATTACTGGAGAGAATTTGGGATGCCCGATATTTCATATATCCAGTGGATGGTTCATACTTATCCTCTGATCCTGATTCAAATCCCAATTCTATCCTGGTTATTGAATAAGATATTCCCGCCAGAATGTAAAATCCTTGATAGCGGTATTCGCCGGCTAAAGCGGCAGGTTGCGGTTTCCGAGCCTCTTTCTGTAAAGAAAATTGGAGCGCTGGGAATATTCTTTATGATATTTCTTGGATGGGTATTCCTATCAGACTCGGTTGGGTTAGGGATTATCGCTTTAAGTGGGGTAGTATTATATCTTATTACAGGAATGGTAACCTGGGATGATCTGAACAAGCATGTCAACTGGGGCGTAGTTATTTTGTTCGGTGCTACAATTTCCCTGGGCTATCAAATCAATCATACCGGTGCCGCGCAGTGGATTGTCAATAATTTGATTTCACTGGGAGAAAATGTCTTGCTATCATTTCCAATCCTCACCGATGCGCTGGTTATAATAATGACTTCTATTTTTGCCAATGTGCTGTCCAGTTCAGCAACAGTTGCGGTATTAGGACCTATTGCCCTCAATCTCCCAGGCGACACGATTCATCTGGGCTTAATTACAGCCATCGCTTCGGCTTTTGGCTACTTAACAGCTGTAGCAGCTCCAGCTTGTACAATTATTTATACTACCGGACTTGTGCGTTCAAAGGACTTTCTTAAAGTTGGTCTGAAAATGGGGATTTTTTCAATCCTCCTGCTCATTATATATGCGAATATATATTGGCCACTTCTTCGTTAGAAATAAACAGTTCAAATTACAGTTTAACCATCCTTTCATTCCATGTTTCCGTCTTTTTTTCGACCGTACGTTCAACCATAGATATGCAATCAGGTACAGGGCAAATCAGTGCACACAAATTACATCCAACGCACTCAGATTCATCAACCAAAGGCACATGGTTGGGAATATTACTTTTCTCATTATGCAGAAGCGGGGATTGTATCTCAAATCGCGGATTGGCTCCATGATCCGATTCACCATGGTAAGCATTACAGGAATTTTGCCGGGTATGGATACATTGATGCGCGCCATCTAGACAGGCAATATAACATAACTGGCAGCCAATACATTTATCGTGATCGATCTCGGCAACGACCTTGTAATTCAGATCCAGATCACCCCAATCGGTAAACTTGGGGATTGCCCGATTCAAAAGGTCATCCACTGATCTCATATTCATGTCATCAAGATAATTTGATAATCCATCGATCATATCCTCAACGATCCGGTAACCATAATGCATCACCGCCGTGCAAACCTGTATTGTGGATGCACCCAGTGCAATAAATTCGGCTGCATCCTGCCAACTGCTGATCCCGCCAATCCCTGATATTGGAATGGTTACCCTGCGATCCCTGGCTAACTCAGCAACCATATGCAAGGCAATAGGTTTTACTGCCGGTCCACAATAGCCACCTTTGGTACTCTTATCCCTGACTGTCGGCAATGGTACCAGTTTATCAAGATTTACCCCTATGATGGATTTGATCGTGTTAATAAGCGACAACCCATCAGCCCCGCCCTCCACTGCGGCAATACCGGGATCCAGGATGTCACTTATATTTGGCGTCAATTTCACAAGAACCGGTGTTTCAGCAAATTCCGCAGCCCACGATGTGATCTCTTTGAGTATTTTCGGCTCTTGGCCAACCGAGCTTCCCATCCCACGTTCACACATCCCATGGGGACAACCAAAGTTCAATTCCAATCCGTCGGCTCCAGCGTCTTCCGAGCGCTTGATGATCTCTTTCCAATCCTTTCGGGTTTCAACCATCAGTGAAACGATCAGCGCCTGTTCCGGATAGCGCTTTTTGACTTCGTAGATCTCTTTGAAATTAGTTGCCAGCGGACGGTCTGTGATCAATTCTATATTGTTCAGACCGGACATTTTATTCCCCTTGTAATCCACCGCACCGAGACGCGAAGATACATTGACGATTGGTTCACCAAGTGTTTTCCAGACTGCGCCTCCCCACCCGGCATCAAAAGCCCGCATTACCTGTTCACCGCAGTTTGTCGGCGGGCCTGAGGCTAACCAGAATGGGTTGGGACTGGCAATTCCACACATGTTTGTTGATAGATCAGCCATGATTTGTCCTTACTATCATTATAAATCTATTCAATTAGATTGCTTTATTCTCAGTCGATACGAAAGGGCTTGTAGATCAATTAATTAATTAATTTCCAAGCCAAGACTCTGAAGAATTGAATGAGCAGCGTTCCTGCCATCAGCTACGGCGTTCACAACTTCCTTTCCACCATTAATACAATCCCCTCCTGCATAAACGTTTGGGACCGATGTTAATTGTGTGCCCGGATCAACAACTACCTGATCTTTACCATCGACTTTAAGTCCGGGAATAAGCTCATTGACATGTCGATCCTGACCGATAGCCACAACTATCCAATCGCTCTCGAATCGCGATTGTTCACCTGTAATTTTATGTTTCGTGTGTAAAATCAATTTCCCATCATTCGTTATATTATCCGGGATTTCATATTCGATCATCCTGACACCATACCTTCGAGCATTTTCAAACTCATGTTTATAGCCCGGCATTTCCAAAATTGTTCTACGGTAAAGGATATCCACATTGGGTACGCCCAGCATTGCAAGTTCCCGGGCAATATCGATGGCCGTATTTCCACCTCCAATAACGATGACGCTTTTTAAATCCTCTGGCAGTGTGAATTGCTTCTCAATTTTTATCATCCTGATCAAATGAGTGGCTCCCCATACACCCTCGCTATCCTCACCGGGTATTGCGAGTCGTTTGTCCTTACCTAATCCCAATCCCAGGAAAATGGCGTCAAAATCTGCCAATAATTGATCAGTCATAATGTCCCGGCCAACCTGAACTCCGGTTCTTATTTCTATTCCGAATTGACAGAGCCAGTCAATCTCATTTTTAATGTCAGTACTCTGGGTTTTATAAGGAGCAATACCGGTAATATTTAAACCCCCGGGAATTGTATCTTTCTCAAATATAACGGGTTGTATACCATTCAACGCCAGATACGCCGCACATGAAAGTGAAGCCGGGCCGGCCCCTATCAGTGCCACCTTATGATCATTTGAAGGCTTTGCATTAAATAGTTTCTGATTGTTATTCTCTTCCCACTCAAGTGCGGTTTCTGTGGCATAACGTTGCAGTCGACCGATGTTGATTGGTCGTTCTGTAAGAACACAGGCTCCGGCGCATAACTCTTCCACCGGACACACCCGAGAAGTGGAAACTCCTAACAGGTTTGATCTGAAAATCGTTTGCGCGGCACCACGAATATTTCCCGTAGTGATCTTCCTGATAAACCCGGGGATGTCAATGCTGGTAGGACAAGCCGTTATACACGGAGCATCATAACAGAATAAACAACGATTTGCTTCGGTCAAAGCTTCTGTTTCTGAATACAGGGGTTTAGCATCCTTGAAGCGAGTCTCTAAACGGGCTTCAGGTATGCTGACAAAGCTTTTATCCATTACACCTATCCTTTTTAATTAATTCTCTATCTGGTTAAAGGCCTCATCAAATATTTGTAATGCTTCATGTACCGCTTCTTCCGTCACGTTCAACGGCGGTGATATACGAATCACGTTTCCATGAAGACCGCCGCGACCAACTAATAAATTACGCTTTTTTGTCTCTTCCATAAGCTGATCAACGGCTTTCGGATCAGGGGTGCGATCATTTTTTGTTTCATCCACAACCAGTTCAAGAGCCTGCATGAGTCCCATTCCCCGCACATCTCCGATTTTCACAGGATATTTCTTCTGAATCATCTCTAAACCTTCCCGGAGAACCTTCCCCTGTTTCTGGCAGTTAATCATAAGATCGTCACGCGCAATGATTTCGATCACAGCATTGGCCGCCGCGCAACTGACCGGATTTCCGCCAAAGGTGGAAATACTGTTCTTTACAAGCGCATCTGCAATATCGCCGGTAGTAATGGTCGCTCCCAGAGGTAAACCATTCGCTATGCCTTTGGCCATGGTCATCATGTCCGGCTGGACATCATATTGCTCAATTCCAAACATTTTCCCGGTCCGGCCAAACCCGGTTTGAATCTCATCCGATATGAAGATGCCACCATAATGCCGGACTATTTCTGCGACAATCTTAAAATATTCTTTGGGCGGTGTAATAAATCCACCAACACCTTGAATTGGCTCCACCATCATACCGGCAATAGCCCCGGTGGTGGTTGTTTTAATCAAATCTTCCACATCTTCAGCGCAAGCAACACCACATTCCGGGTAGGTTAATTTCAATGGGCAGCGGTAACAATATGGTGAAACGGCATGTTTAATTGCCGCTACCTGGGTTGGAAGGGCTCGCCATCCTGAATGCGCTGTCATGGCTTGGGCCAATATTGAACGACCGGAATAGGAATGTCTGAGAACGATTAATTCATTGTTTCCTGTGTAAAGTTGAGCCATCATAACCGCCGTCTCATCGGCTTCAGTCCCGGATGCTGTGAAAAAACTTTTCACAAGATCTCCAGGTGTTATTCGAGCCAGATTTTCAGCAAGATTCACCACTGATTCCACCTGGTAGAGGGATGAAATATGTGTCAGTTTGTTAACCTGGTCAATAACTCTAGCATTGACTTCGTCGTTGGCATGGCCAAGGGATACAGTCAGTATACCTCCAAAGAAATCCAGGTAAGAATTACCGTCCAGGTCTTTTACATAAAACCCCTTTCCCTCGGAGATCACCAGCGGTTCCTGATAGAAATTCTTTACGGCCTTGAAAAAGTACGCATCATGTTTTTGACGGATATTATCACTATTCATTTTTTACTCCGGTTTACTACGGGGCAACTAATTTTTCGTAGGACTCAGGTCGACGATCCCGGAAGAACTGCCAGGTCTCACGGACCTCATCGATCATGTCAAGATCGAATTCCGCTACCAATAGTTCATCCTTGTCCTCGGATGCGATCTTGAAAATTGAACCACGTGGATCCACAAAATAAGAACTGCCATAGAATTTTCCCAGATTCCAGGGTTCTTCTTCCCCAACGCGATTGATACAACCCATGAAATATCCGTTAGCAACAGCATGGGCTGGCTGTTCCAGTTTCCAGAGATATTGAGATAATCCTGCAACCGTTGCTGATGGATTGTAAACGATCTCCGCCCCATTCAATCCTAAGGCCCGCGCTCCTTCAGGAAAATGGCGATCATAACAGATGTAAACACCTATCTTGGCATACTTTGTTTCGAAGACAGGATAACCTAGATTCCCCGGACGGAAAAAATATTTTTCCCAAAAACCAGACAGTTGAGGAATATGATGTTTACGGTACTTTCCCAGGTAACTCCCATCGGCATCGATAACAGCGGCGGTATTATAAAATACACCAGCTTGTTCCTTCTCATAAATCGGTACGACCATTACCATTTTATATTTGCGAGCGTATTCCTGCATTCTTTCGGTTGTTGGTCCGGGAATTGATTCCGCTGATTTATACCATTCCTTATCCTGGCTGGGACAAAAATACGGTGTGCTGAAAATCTCCTGAAGACATAATATCTGCACACCCTGTTCACCGGCTGCTTCAATAAATGGAATATGTTTATCTATTATCGCTGATTTGATCTCATCAATGGCACCCTCACCTTCGGTTTTCGGAACACTCATCTGGATCAAACCCGATTTTATAATTCTAGGCATTATATTCCTCCTAAAAAGAAATTATTCTGAAAATAAACTGCGTTTTAAAAATTGTCCGTCACCCCTTTTACCATTGTAGGTACAATCCTCAACGATAACCTTTCCACGTGCCAGAACTGTCTCCGAAATACCTGAGACCTCAAATCCCTCGTAGGCGTTATAATCAACGTTCATATGATGAGTTATGGAATTATTGACGCTGATGGTTTCTTTATGATTTGGGTTGAAAATTACTATATCCGCATCGCTTCCGACTGCGATCGTTCCTTTCCGTGGATAAAGTCCGAATATTTTAGCCGCCGCCGTAGATGTTACTTCGACAAAGGTGTTCATTGAAAGTCGACCTTCAACTACTCCGCCTTGATAAATCAGGCTCATCCTGTTCTCGATTCCTGGAGCCCCGTTGGGAATTTTTGTGAAGTCATCTTTGCCCATGGGTTTCTGATCGCTGAATCGAAAGGTACAATGATCCGTGGACACGACTTGCAGACTGCCTGTATCCAGGCCATTCCATAATTCAGCCTGGTTCCACTTTTCTCTTAACGGAGGGGACATCACGTATTTAGCACCCTCAAAGTTTTTCTTTTCGTAATAGGAATAATCAAGGAATAAATATTGTGGACATGTTTCAGCGAATACATCCTGACCCCTGCTGCGGGCTATGGCTACCTGTTCCAGCGCATCAGCAGATGTCAAATGTACGATATACACCGGAACATCAGCAACATTACCGATGGCAATGGTTCGATGAACAGCCTCAGCTTCCATCTCCGTGGGCCTGGTCAGTGAATGCCACTTCGGTTCGGTTTTTCCGGCCGCTACAGCGTTTCTGACAATTTCATCAATAACAATGCCGTTCTCAGCATGCATACAGATAATTGCACCCCTTTCTCCGGCGGCAGCCATTGTCCTGTATATATTCGCGTCATCCATAAAAAGTACGCCCGGGTAAGCCATGAATAATTTATAAGACGTTATGCCTTCATCTATAAGAGTCTTTATTTCATTGATACGATCTCCTTCGGTATCAGTC